>CAMDGJ010000060.1 GCA_945897545.1 Flavobacterium psychrophilum | reverse complement strand
TGTTGCCGCTTCAGTATCATACTTTTTCAATTTAGCTTGAAATTCGTCAGCCATTGTTTTGTAATTAGCATCATAAGTTTTGCTTAGTGTTTCAAGTTGTTTTTGAGCATCAAGCATTGCAGGCATTTTTGTCATAATATCACTTACATCAACATGAGCTGTTTTTGCTTGTGCATTCATCGTTTGGCTGGCTCCTAAAATTAGTATTGCAGCAATCAGTAAAGTTTTGATTTGTTTCATTGTTTTAAAATATTAATTAATTATTGTTTGTATTCTCTTTAATTGTTTTTAGTTTTTCTTCTTGTGTTTTTTTGGCAGCTTCTCTATCTTCCAGTATTTTCTTTCTTTTATCTTCTACAGCTTTTTTGCGTTCTTCTATAACTTTATTTCGTTCTTCTAACGTTTTTGCTCCGGCTTCAGCCTGTTTTTGTTTTGCTTCTTCTGCTGTCGTTTTTGTTGTAGTTTCTTTTACAGTGGCAGTTTCATTTGCTTCTTTAGCTTGTGCTGTGTCAGTTGTTGGCGTTTTTGCTTCTTCTTTTATTGTGCTTTCAGAAACCGTGCCAGTTTTTTTTGATTCTTTTGCTTCAATGGCTTGTTTTCTTTTTTCTTCTATTGCTTTTTTATTGTCTTCTTCTATTTTTTTGCGATCTTCTATCGCTTTTAATCTAGCATCAGCTTGTTTTTGTTTTGCCTCTTCAGCAGCTGCAGTAGCGGTAGTTTTAGATGTTTGTTTTTCGGAAACGTTTATGGGAGCAACTTCTGTATTTGATGCAGTAGGAGCAACGGTGTTTTTTTTAGTTTCTCTATCTGCTAAAATTTGTAATCTTTTTTCTTCCGTCGCTTTTTTCTTGTCTTCAGCTACTTGTTTTTTGATTTCAAGGGCTTGTGCTCTTTCATCAGCTTGTAATTGTTTTGCTTCTGCTGCCGCTGCTAATGCCGCTTCTTTATCAGTAGTGTTTCCGACCGTTGTTGTTTTTGCAGATGTGGGAGCCGCGCTAGTTTTTTTAGCTTCTCTTTCTGCTAAAATTTGTAGCTTTCGCTCTTCTAGTGCTTTTTTCTTGTCTTCAGCTGCTTGTTTTCTGCTTTCTAAGGCTTTTGTTCTTTCATCAGCTTGCAATTGTTTTGCTTCGGCTGCCGCTGCTACTGCTGCTTCTTTATCGGCAGCTTTATCGGCTGTTGTTGTTTTTGCAATTGTTGGATCAGTGCCATTTCTTTTAGCTTCTCTGTCTGCAACGATTTGCAATCTTTTGTCTTCGGCAGCTTGTTTTCTTTGTTCTTGTAATGCTAATCGATCAGCAATTGCAGCATCTCTTGTGGCTTTTTTTGCATCCAATGATTGTTGTCTGTCTGACAAAGCAGGATTATCATTTATTGCCTCTTCTTTTGCTTCTTTAGCCTCTTCTTCTTTTAATTGTTTTTTAGTAAGCTGCTCTCTTTTTTCAGTTCGATTCAAAACACGAACGATTTGGTCGCTAATATCAAATCTTTTTGCAGCAAAAAGCATTGTTAAATCTGAGGTTTTGTCAAATATGAAGTCGTATTTTTTGGCTTCGGCAATATCTTGTACGGCTGAAAAAACTTGATCTTGTATCGGTTTTGTCAATCCCGCTTTTTGTGTCATTAAATCCCCATTTGGACCAAATCTTTTTTGTTGGTATTCCAAATTTTCGTTTTCAAGAAAAGTAATTTCTGCTGTTCTTTCTTCTATAAGACCTTTTGTCAGTAATGCTTTTTCGGCTTGAAGCGCTTCCTTTAATTTGTTGATTTCAATTTTCTTAGTTTCAACTTCTTGTTTCCATTGTTGTGCTTTTTGCTCTAATTGAGTTTGTGCTTCGGTATAATTTGGCACATTTTGTAAAATGTATTCCATATCAATATAGCCCACTTTCGTGCCTCTAGTTTGTGCTTGAACCACATTTACTAAAGTCAGGGCTGCAACTATAAATAAAAATTCTTTTCTCATAATTTTGATCTTTTAGAAAATTTATAACAAACTATTAAAATTGTTGTCCAATAATGAAATGCGTTTCCCACCCATTTGCTTTTGGTGCTTGTAACCCGTTAGGTAATGGCAATCCATCAAATCCATAACCAAAATCAATTCCCAATAAACCAAAAGCAGGCATAAATACCCTTAGTCCAACTCCTGCGGAACGGTTTAGAGCAAATGGATTGTAATTTTTGAATGTATCAAATGACGATCCAGCCTCTAAAAATGTCAGTGCATAAATCGATGCTGATGGTTTAAGTGTTATTGGGTATCGCAATTCTAATGAAAATTTATTATAAATAGTTGCGCCATTTGATTCTTGACCTCCGCTAACCGGTGTTAACGAGCCATTTGGATAACCTCTCAATGCTATTACTTCTCTACCGTCCATAGCAAAGTTTTGCATTCCGTCACCCCCTAAAAAGAACCTTTCAAACGGAATAATTCCTCTTTCCTGATTGTATGCTCCTAAGAATCCAAACTCCATTAGCGTACGCAAAACTAAAGGACTCTTTGGAGTTCCCAAAATTTTTGTATACCAATCTGCTTTGAACTTTAATTTATAATATTCCAGCCAGTTGTATTTTTTCTGATCTACTTTTGCAGGATCAGCTGCTGCGTTCTGATAATTGGACACACTATTTGGTCGAGGATTTGCAGCGCTAGGAATGGCATCTAAGTAATCTCCGTTGTTCACTATTACGCCATTACTTCCTTCATAAGACGGTCCTGAATGGGCGTATTTATATGCTTCCTGATCGCCTAATGATCCATAATCGATTCCGTTAAACAAGGAGTACGGTAGTGTAAATTTACCAGTTACACTAAACTCAGCTCCATAGATTGGAAATATGGGATTTATACCCTTATTACTTCTTGAAAGTCCTATGGTGTAAGCTAGGTTTCTAGATGCGCCATCGCCAAAGGTAAATAAGCCAGTATTGTAATTATTTAAATCATAATGTTGATAACTTACCGTCTGTGACAATCCAAAGTAATCATCCGGTACGCTAAGTCTTTTATAAATACCCGCGGACATAGTTAAGATATTGAAACTTTTAGTTTTATCGACGGTCTGAGTCTGAAAGTTGTTTAAAAACTGTTGTGTGAATGATATTGAAGTGTTTAACTGTACCGGTTTTCTTTTGCCAAACCATGGTTCTGAAAAGGATAAACTATAGGTTCTAAAAAAAGAACTTGCTTGTAATCGTAAGGATACTTTTTGACCGTCACCCATCGGAAGTGGTTTGTATGCTTCTTTATTGAATAAATTTCTAGCGGAGAAATTATTAAAGGATAAACCTAAAGTTCCTATGAAACCACCACCACCATAACCACCTTGAAGTTCAATCTGGCTGGCTCCTTTTTCGGTCAAAGGATATTCAATATCCACCGTTCCAGCAGCTGCATCAACATTTTTAAATTTAGGTTCAATCGTCTCTGGATCAAAAAATCCAAGTTGTCCGATTTCCCTGATCGTTCTTATAAGTAATTCCTTGTTGTACTTTTCTCCTGGTTTAGTTCTTAATTCCCTGTAAACTACGTGGTCATTTGTTTTATCGTTTCCTGTAACGGTAATTTTGTTAAAATAGGCTATCGGACCTTCAGTAATTCGAATTTCAAAATCGATCGAATCGTTGGCCGTTTTTGTTTCTACGGCGTTAATTGTCGAAAACAGATAACCATTGTTTTGGTATAAATTGGTAATATCATCGCCATCTGGTTTTGTTTTATCTGCAATTCTTTTTTCAAGGAGCACACCATTATAGGTATCTCCTTTTTTGATGCCAATCATTCCAAGAAGTCCTTCATCTGAATAGACCGTATTTCCAAGGAATTTAATGTTTCCAAAGCGGTATTTGTTCCCTTCCTCCACTTTTATTTTAATCGTTATTGCCTTTAAATCGCTATTGTATGCAACAGAATCCGAAATTATTCGGGCATCTCTATATCCCTTTTCTTTATAAGAATCAATTACTTTCACTAAATCAGCTTCGTATTTTTCTTTAATAAATTTTGAAGATTTTAAAGTAAGGAGCTTTTTTTGTTTGGTATCCTTCATAGCAGCTCGTAAGGCGACATTTTTGATTTCTTTGTTTCCAACAAATTCTATATCCTTAATTTTGACTTTGGAGCCTTTGTCAATTTTTACCACCATATTAACTTGGTTAACTTGTGCAGTATCTATAACGGTATTTATTATTACCTTGGTATTGAAGTAACCGTCTTTTTTGTATTTATTTTCAATATAATTTTTTGACGTAGTGATTAAATTTTCATTAACCACTTTACCTTTTGTAAGTCCGTTGTCTTTAATTAAGCCTTCGATTTTGCTTTTATTAACCCCTACAAGTTTTACATCATTTAATTTAGGAAGTTCTTCTACGTGTAAATCAAGGTAAATACTATCCATCTCAATTCTATTTACATAAAATGAAATCTCATCGAACAGCCCTAATTTTCCCAATTTTTTAATAGCGTTACTTATCTCTTCTCCCGGCACCGTTATTTCTTGACCTTTTTCAAGGCCGGCAAAGGTAACTACGGTGTTTGAGTTAAAGCTTATTTTGCCAACGACGTCAACTTTGGCTAGAATATATTTTTTTCCTTGATCAAATGGGACTTTATCTTGGGCTTTAGTTTGAGAAAAAATTCCAAAAAGTAAAAGGCTAAGGACTATTTTTATGCTTTTTTGTAACACTAAAAAATTATTTAATTTGTTCACTTGTTTTTCCAAATCTACGCTCTCTTTTTTGATAACTAATAATAGCCTCATACAAATCTTGTTCTTTAAAGTCAGGCCATAATATGTCAGTAAAATATAATTCCGCGTAGGCAATTTGCCACAACAAAAAATTACTTATTCTATGCTCTCCACTGGTTCTTATCAATAAATCTACCTCTGGTAAATTTCGCGTGTAAAGATGCTCATTTATAATTGAATCGTCAATAGACTCTAATGAAATTATATTATTTTTAACTTTATCGCTGATGTTTCTTACTGCATTTACAAGTTCTTCTCTTGACCCATAACTCAACGCTAGGGTTAATGTCATTCGGGTATTGCCCTTTGTTTTTTCAATTACATCAAGAAGTTCGCTTAATGCAGATTTTGGCAATTGTTCTAAATTACCAATCGCGCTTAGTTTTATATTATTCTTTTGCAAAGTAACTAACTCTTTCTTCAAGGAATTAATTAAAACACGCATTAAGGTTTGTACTTCTAATTTTGGCCTATTCCAATTTTCAGTTGAAAAAGCAAACAATGTAAGACATTCTATACCGATTGTAGCACTTGCTTCTATTATTTTTTTTACTGATTTTGTACCGGTTTGGTGTCCAATAGCTCTCAAAAAGCCTTGTTGTTTTGCCCAACGACCATTGCCATCCATTATAATAGCGATATGCTTGGGTAAATTGTCTTTGTTTATAGGCTCTTTTAAATCCATTTTTTTTTATTTTGCACAATAACAAGGTGTTTCCCCAAAGGTGTAGGTAATTGTTACTCCTGAGAATAAATACACATCATTATTATTTATATTGCCAAAGCCTGTAGATCTCTTAGGATTGCTTCCGTCTAAATTATCTGTTAATGTATATCTTGCGCCAGTTTCCAATGCTAAAATTACATGTGGAAAAATATTAGTTTTCACACCTAATGTCATTGGAATTGCAAAAGTACCTGAGGTACTAGTAATGCGAGCGGCGCCTGGTGTTGGGATTGTTGTCACTATATAATACAATTCATCATATACCAAAAGACTTATTCCAGAAGATACATATGGAGTGAATTTTCTTTCGATGTCGTGTAAATTAAAATCAAAAAAATTGAATTCAAGCCCTAAAGATACTTCTTTTATGCTGTTTTCAAAACGATATCCTCTTTGATTTCTACTTGGTTCTTTAGAGTCAAGGTCATTTGCAGCAATTTTTGATTGCGAGTAGGAAAATCGGTAAGAATGCCTTGGGCTTTTATTCCACTTATATATGATTCCAAATACTGGTTCGTTTGGCGAAATGTAAGTTGTAAGGCCTACATCTCCAACATAGTTGCTGCCTCCTGCAAAAAACCCCAGCTCGTGAATTTGTGCATTTGTTGTGAAAAAAAATAACAACAAGAAAAGATGGAATAGTTTATACATTTAGTTAAAAAATAGCGTGCAAATATAATAATTATCAATACGAATCAATACGCAATAGAATAAATGTGCATTTTATTATAAAATTGCAACAAAAAGAAATTGCTTTTATTGATACCATACAATCAAAACGAGGAAAATGAGTCTATTCGTATAGTGGGTAGCAGAAATGATTAATTTCTTCTGTCTTCTCCCCAAAATAATTTGGTTCGAAGCGTTTTCAAAAATGTTTCTTTGGGGATCTCAACCATATTTATTTGAAAAGGGATTTTCTTGATAATTAATATGGTTTCGTTTTTTACGGAAGTAATTCGGGAATCTAATGAAACTAAATAATTTTCTTCCCTACCCGATACTTTCAGTCTAATTTCAGTGTCATCTGGAACTACAAGCGGACGTGCATTTAGGTTATGTGGTGCAATTGGTGTAATGACAAAACTACTTACATCAGGTGTTAATATTGGCCCTCCACAACTCATAGAATATCCGGTAGATCCTGTTGGGGTTGAAATAATGAGACCATCAGCCCAATAGGAATTTAAAAACTCGTCGTTTAAGTAGGTTTCAATTGTTATCATCGAAGTGGTGTCTTTTCTGCTTACGGTAACTTCGTTCAGCGCAAAATTGATTTCTTCAATCGCTTCATTTGTTGGTGAACACGAAAGGCTCAGGAGCGTTCTTTTAGAAATGGTATATTGTTTCTCGATGATGAATTGCATAAACTCAGCGATATTCTCCTTTTGTACTGTTGCCAAGAAACCTAGTCTTCCAGCATTTATTCCTAAAATGGGAACGCCAGAATTTCTCACGAGTGCAGCAGCTCTTAAAATCGTTCCATCGCCGCCAATACTAATCAACATATCAAAACTACTATCTAACTCTGTATGCGAACTAAAAGTCTTATATTCTTTTTTGATTATTTCTTTTTCGTACAACATCATCAAAAAATCATATTCAATGACCATTTCTACCTTATTGTTGTTAAAAAATACAAAAATGTCTTTAATTATGGGCTCCGTACTGATTAAATAGTATTTTCCGTAAATGGCTACTTTCATACTATATTAAATGTTAAGGTATTTGTCTAAATAATCGGAACGTTCCTTTAATGTATTGATGTAATTATCTTCAAAGTGTTCTGATACTATTTCATAATTATACCTTCTAAAAGTTTGAATGATTTCGTTCATTACTCCTAAACTTATTTTGATTGTAACTTGACTATTTTCGGCATCAGCCTCAGAAACAAATAGACCTAACAGTTTACCATTATTGCTTTCTACAATTTGGGCTATTTGACCCATAGAATATTCTGAAGTTCTTTTTTTAACAATAATAATTTCGCCCGGCTCTTGTAAAAAAGGAGTTTCGTGAAAAAATTTCATAATATCACTTATTTCATAATAACCTACATATTTGTTTTTTTCGTCTAAAACAGGAACTAAATTAGTGTTATTTTTAGCAAAAACCTCTAAAACATCTAACCAAATCATCGTGCTTCTGGCAAAAAACCCTTCAAGCGAATACCTATACTCACTCACATTTTTGTTAGCCTCAAAGGTTTCAATATCATCGGATGAAATGCTGCCAATGTACATTTCCTCTTCAACCACTGGGAAATGCGAAAAATTCAAATCATCAAAAAACTCTTGAACAAGCGAGATACTTTCTTGGCTGTCAATAGCTTTATAATCATTGGTAATATAGTTTGTAATTTCAGTCATAATTAACCTAATATATTTGATGCAAAATAATCAAAATTATGCAATAACAGCAAGTTTTTACTTTGTATTTTTGCATTTCAAAATGCAATAAATATCCTCAAAAAGTATTCCAATGACAAAGTTAAGTGTAAATATTAACAAAATAGCAACTTTGCGCAACGCTCGTGGCGGAAATGTTCCTGATTTATTAAAAGTAGCCGCCGATATTCAGAAATTTGGTGGCCAAGGAATCACGATTCACCCCCGTCCAGATGAGCGCCACATTCGATATCAAGATGCCAGAGATTTGAAATCAGTAGTGTATACTGAATATAATATCGAAGGAAATCCTTTAGAACAGTCGTTTATAGATTTAGTTTTAGAAACAAAACCAACACAAGTTACATTGGTTCCTGATGCAAATGATAATTTAACATCAAATGCTGGTTGGGATACGGTTAAGCACAAGGATTTTCTAACTGAAATTGTTCAGGAATTTCAACGAAACGGTATCAGGACTTCTATTTTTGTCGATCCAGTCCTCGAAATGATTGAAGGCGCAAAGATCGTTGGAACCGAAAGAATCGAGCTATATACCGAAGCTTTTGCGCACGAATACAGTTTAGGCAACAAAAACGGAATTGATCCTTACACAAAATCGGCCATTTTGGCAAACGAATTAGACTTGGGAATCAATGCTGGACACGATTTGAGTCTGGACAACATTCAATTTTTCAAGCAAAACATTCCCGGTTTGCTTGAAGTTTCTATTGGTCATGCACTCATTTCCGAAGCCATTTACCTTGGATTGGACAATGTGGTCAATATGTATTTACGAAAATTAACCCCCTAACCCCCGAAGGGGGAATTCAGTATTTTATTATTATCGTGCAAATTTTATGTCATCATTTCAAACAATAGTTCACAGCTTAATTCTTGCTGAGTCAGCAATTCCCTCTTCGGGGGTTAGGGGGCTTCTTATTCTTCACGGATTTCTGGGAATGTCAGATAATTGGAAGACTATCGGTACGCAATTCGCCACTGCAGGATTTCAAGTTCATTTACTGGATTTGCGCAACCACGGCAAGAGTTTTCACTCGCATGAATTCAGTTATGATATTATGGTGCAAGATGTTTATGACTATTGCAAAGCCAATAATCTCGAAAAAGTCAACATCATTGGCCATTCTATGGGTGGAAAAACGGCCATGCTTTTTGCTGCAACATATCCTGAAATAATTGAAAAATTAATTATTGCGGACATTGGTCCAAAATTTTATCCGCAACACCATCAAACTATTTTAGCGGGATTGAATGCAGTTGACTTCTCCAAAAAACCAAGCAGAACTGAGGTGGAAGCAATCCTATCTCAATTCATAACTGATTTTGGAACCAGACAATTCTTGCTCAAAAGCCTGTATTGGATCGAACCGGGACAATTAGCATTCCGATTTAATTTGGCTGTTTTTAATCTAAAAATCGAGGAGATTGGTAAGCCATTGCCCGAGAATTGCGTTTTTATAAAACCGACACTTTTTATCCGAGGTGGAAATTCTAATTATATTGTAGACGACGATTTTCAAAACATACATAAGCTTTTTCCGAATTCCAGAATCGAAACTATTCCCGATGTTGGGCATTGGCTACATGCCGAAAACCCGAAAATGTTTTATGAAATTTCGAGTTTGTTTTTAAAATAATTATTTTACTTTTGAATTACAAGAGTGTTGAAATAAGAATTGCCGAAAATTGGTGTCAAACGCCAATGATGTTCATCGACTTGAGTGAGGTAGCACGCAATGTAACTGCATCTGCGCCTTGGCATGAAGGCATCATTATTTAAAAACAATAAATATCAATATATGAAACTAGTATTCAAGATTTGTGTTACCTCGGTTTTGGTTTTGCTAATTGCCCATTTTATGAATGGCGTTCATGTCGCTGACTTTGTTACTGCGTTGCTGATTGCAGTAGTTTTGGGATTACTCAATCTTTTTATAAAACCAATATTTGTATTATTAACTTTACCTTTTACAATAGTAACCTTAGGCTTGTTTCTACTGGTAATCAACGCCATAATTATCTTGTTATGTACTAATATCGTTGGAGGTTTTAGCGTAGATTCATTTTGGACGGCATTAATTTTTAGTGTAATTCTCTCTGTTTGTCAATCTATTGCCTATAAAATTATAGGAGACGATAAATAAATTAGTTTTTTAATTACAATCAAATAACATACAGAAGTTCAATCCCGAAGGTTAGGGGTTAAAAACTTGTTTGGGTTGCAAAAATTTTATAAATTTGCAACCCAATTTTATTACGTAAATTAAAGACAGAAATGGATATTAAAAGAGTAGCATTAGACGCCGTAAACGAAACAATTGTGATGACAGTAGTTCACATGGATTACAAAGGTCAAGTAGCAAAAAGAATAAATGAAAAAATGCCTTTGGCAACCGTAAAAGGGTTTCGAAAAGGAGCTGTGCCAAAAGATCTTGTTGAAAAACAATATGGTAAAGCTATAAAAGTAGAAGAAGTTCAAAAAGTAGTAGATTTAGCTTTAGAGCGTTTTGTGCAATCGGAAAGATTAAATCTTCTTGGAACGCCTATTGCCAAAATAAATGAAAGCTTTTCGTGGGATATTGAAGAATTGGTTTTTGAATATGAAATTGGTTTGGTTCCTGATTTTGAGTTGGATCTTGAAGCTGAAAACAATATTGTTAAATATATCGTTACTGCCGATGATAAAATGATTGAAGGTCAAATAGCCAGAATTCAAAAACAATTTGGCACTCCGGTTCCACAAGAAGTTGTTGAAGCTGGTTCAGATATTACTGGAACTTTCACAAATGAAGCAGAAGGAATCAATAATGCAACGACAATTTCTTTATCTATTTTTAAAGATCAAGCTATTGCCGATAAATTCATCGGTAAAAAAGTAGGCGATGTAGTGACTTTAAATACAAAAGGTTTATTCGAAGACGATCATCAATTGATGGATTATTTGAAAGTAGGTCACGATAATGTCCATGGTTTAGAAGTTGATGTAGATTTCTCTATCGAAGCAATCAACCTTGCTGAAATAGCTGAATTGAACCAAGAATTGTTTGATAAACTTTTTGGACCAGGAAATGTTGCTTCGTTAGAAGAGTTGAAAGCAAAAATCAAGGAAGATGCAGAAACGCAATTTGCTCAACAAGCAGACCAAAAATTATTGGGTGATGTAACCGAGTTTTTGATTGAAAACACGAAATTTGATTTGCCTTCTGAGTTTCTTAAAAAATGGTTGCAAACTGTAGGAGAGAAAAAATTATCTCCAGCTGAAGCTGAAGTAGAATATGCAAGGTCTGAAAAAGGTCTGCGTTTTCAATTAATCGAAGGTAGAGCAATGGCTCAGAGTGATATAAAAATCACATTCGAAGATTTGAAATCATTCACAACAAAAAATATACGTCAACAAATGGCGCAGTTCGGACAAACAAATCCTACGGATGAAGAAGTTCAAGGAATTGTGGCAAGGGTTTTATCAAACCAAGAAGAAGTAAAAAGACTGTCTGATCAAGTGGTTGCTGAAAAACTATTGGAGTTGTTCAAAGAAAAAGCAAATCCAACTACAAAAGAAGTAACTTACGACGAATTTATTGCTGCATCTTACGGGGAATAAATTAAAGTTAGCGGCTACCTGCCTGCCTGCCTGCAGGGAAGTTAGAATATAGAGTTCGATTGATACAAAATTTACAATAACTTTATGATTTGATTTTAGAGCCTAAAAAATAAAAAATAGTTATATTTGGGCTTCAAAATATATTTTGAAGCCCTTTTGTTTAAATAGTTTACGTTTTTTGGCAGAACAATTTTAAACCTTTAAACTCTTAAACTCTTAAACGCTCAACTTTTAAACTTTTAAACTATGAATTACGGTAAAGAATTTAAAAAATTTGCTACAAAACACCAAGGTGTGAATGCTATGTACTATGACAAAATCGTAGCGGCAATGAATCCGACAAATATGACTCCTTACATCATTGAAGAACGCCAGTTGAACGTTTCTCAATTGGATGTTTTTTCGAGATTGATGATGGATCGGATTATTTTCTTGGGAACAGGTATTGATGACCAAATTGCAAATATAGTCCAAGCACAGTTACTTTTTCTTGAAAGCGCTGATGCTTCCAAAGATATTCAGATTTACTTAAATTCGCCTGGCGGTAGCGTTTATGCAGGTTTAGGAATTTATGATACAATGCAATACATCAAACCAGACGTAGCAACTATTTGCACAGGAATGGCTGCTTCGATGGGAGCTGTTTTGTTGTGCGCAGGAGCAGCAGGAAAGCGTTCGGCATTGCCACATTCAAGAGTAATGATTCATCAGCCATCAGGCGGAGCACAAGGTGTTGCGACGGATATGGAAATCAACTTACGTGAAATGTTGAAATTAAAAGACGAATTATATCAAATTATTTCGAGTCATTCAGGACAAACTTTCGATAAAGTGCACAAAGACAGCGAGCGCGATTATTGGATGATTTCTGATGAAGCAAAAGAATATGGTATGATTGATGAAGTGCTAAGAAGAAGTTAAATTAGACAACAGGTTTCAGATTTCAGTCTGCTTTTTTGCAATCTGAAATCTGAAATCTAAAATCTGCAATCTAAAAAAATGTCAAAACCAAGATTAGAATGCTCGTTCTGTGGAAGAAAAAAGCCGGAAACCAATTTATTGATTGCTGGAATCGATGCGCACATTTGTGATAAATGTATTGAGCAAGCTCACGGAATTGTTTTAGAAGAAATAAAATCAAGCGGCAAGTTAAAGTTACCTGTTGATTTGATGTTGAAAAAACCTAAAGAAATAAGAGCTTTTCTAGATCAATATGTTATCGGTCAAGATCAAACCAAAAAAGTGATGGCTGTAGCAGTTTACAATCATTACAAACGTTTGATGCAACAAGAACTGCACGATGATGTCGAGATTGAAAAAAGCAATATCATTATGGTGGGTCAAACCGGAACAGGAAAAACTTTGGTTGCTAAAACTATCGCCAAAATGCTCGACGTTCCATTGGCTATTGTTGACGCAACTGTATTGACAGAAGCAGGTTATGTGGGAGAAGATGTAGAAAGTATTTTGACTCGTCTTTTACAAGCCGCCGATTATGATGTTACCAAAGCTGAAAGAGGTATCGTTTTCATTGACGAAATTGATAAAATAGCCCGAAAAAGCGACAATCCATCTATTACTCGTGATGTTTCTGGAGAAGGTGTTCAACAGGCATTGTTAAAATTATTGGAGGGAACGGTTGTCAATGTTCCGCCAAAAGGAGGCAGAAAACATCCGGACCAGAAATTTGTTGAGGTCAAT
>CAMDGJ010000059.1 GCA_945897545.1 Flavobacterium psychrophilum | reverse complement strand
GGCTTGAATTTCATCAACATTCATCACTTTGTCCATATTTTCTATTTTAAGAAAATAATCTACTTTTTTAAATTCAGAAAGTAAATAGACTTTAGTCGAAACTTCCATATCTATATTCGAAAATAGATTTTGGCTTTTTTCATTTTTTTTCTGAATGACTTCATTTCTATTTTGAATTAAATTCCAGTCGATTGTGTTTTCAACATCTTGATAAGAAAATCTAGAAAATTTTGTCTCCCCTTCTTTTATATTTATTTGAATTTCATTCCCATTTTTACACAAATTTACAGGCAATATTTGATTAATGAAATAGGCTAATCTATAATCTTCTAATGAAGTATGAATAGCAATAAGATGATAATCTATTTCGTCAAACTTGCCAAGATCCAATTTATGAATAGCCATTTCAAGAAAAAATAAGCTGTAAATATAGTATTTCTATTGTTTCATTATTCCAAAAATAAGATGTTTCTCTTGTATTAAAAAACGATAACGTTGTAGTTTTGGATAAATTCTTAATATTTATTGTCAATTTTTTTCTGAAATGCAAAATAGGCGCGTTGTGATGCTTTTTCTTCAGCTTTCTTTTTTGAGGTCGCCCTTGCTTTTGCAATTACTTTGTCGTCGATGCTAAGTTTTACACCAAATAATCGTTGTCCGTCAATGCCATTGTCATCAAATATGTCATAGTGAAATTGTTTCTTTTCTTTTTGACACCATTCTATTACCAAACTTTTATAGCTTATTACTTTCCCCTCAAGTCTGGCAATATCAACATAAGGAATGATAACTCTTTTTTGAATAAATTTCTCGCAGTATTCATAATTTCGGTCAAGATATATTGCTCCAACTAAGGATTCGAAAATATTGCCGTGAATATTGTCGCCAAAATGTTGAACAGGAACCTTGCTATCAATAAAGCGAACAAGATTTAAATCCTTTCCCAATTCGTTTAGATGTTCTCTACTGACAATTTTTGAACGCATTTTTGTTAAATATCCTTCGTCTCCAGCGGGAACTTTGCTGAATAAATGTGCAGCAATTACGGAGCTTAACATAGCGTCTCCAAGAAATTCGAGGCGTTCATAATTAATTGCGTTTCCGCTTTCGTCCTGTTTATTTGAGGAGCGATGTGTAAATGCTTTTTTGAAATAATCTAGGTTAATAGGAACAAAACCTATAATTTCAGATATGGAATCAAAAAAAATCCCGTCTTCAAGAGAACGGGATTTCGTAAATATTTTCCTTATTATATTCATGTATAACTAAAATTCCAATTTTTTTACCAATACGCAAGCGTTGTGACCTCCAAAACCAAAAGTATTGCTCATCAAGACACTCACGTCTCTTTTTTGGGCAACATTAAAAGTAAAGTTTAATTTAGGATTAATGCTTTCATCATCGGTAAAATGATTTATTGTTGGAGGAACAATTCCGTGTTTTATCGAAAGAATAGAGGCTATGGTTTCTATCGCTCCAGCGGCACCAAGTAAGTGTCCTGTCATAGATTTTGTAGAATTTAAATTCATAGTGTAAGCATGTTCGCCAAAAACATGTTCAATGGCTTTCGATTCTGCGAAGTCGCCAAGAGGTGTTGATGTTCCGTGCATATTTACACCATCAACATCAGTTGGTTTTAATCCTGCATCTCTCAAGCAGTTTAACATTACGTTTTTTGCACCCAATCCTTCTGGATGCGGGGCGGTAATATGGTATGCATCTGCAGACATTCCTCCGCCACCAATTTCGCAATAAATTGTTGCTCCACGGGCTATGGCATGTTCATATTCTTCAAGGATTAAAGCACCGGCTCCTTCGCCTAATACAAAACCATCGCGGTCTTTATCCATAGGTCTTGAAGCGGTTTTTGGATCTTCATTTCGTGTCGAAAGGGCGTGCATTGCATTAAATCCTCCCATTCCTGCAATCGTAACGGCTGCTTCTGAACCTCCTGTTACCATTGCATCTGCGTGACCTAGTCGGATATAATTGAAAGCGTCAATAATAGCATTCGTAGAAGATGCACAAGCCGAAACGGTTGTAAAATTCGGGCCTCTAAATCCGTATTTTATAGAGATATGACCACCTGCAATATCTGCAATCATTTTAGGTATAAAAAATGGATTGAATTTTGGAGTTCCATCACCTGCAGCATAATTAAGAACTTCTATTTGAAAAGTTTCTAATCCACCAATACCTGAACCCCAGATAACACCAACTCTATCTTTGTCAAGTTTATCCATATTGAAACCGGCATTTTTCACCGCTTCATCAGCTGCTACCAATGCATACTGCGCATAACGGTCCATTTTTCTGGCTTCCTTTCTATCAATAAAATCTTCTACTGTGAAGTTTTTTACTTCGCAGGCAAAATGGGTTCTAAACTTTGAAGGGTCATAATAAGTTATTGGAGCAGCTCCGCTAACACCATTAATAAGTGATGTCCAATACTCTTCGATATTATTTCCAATAGGAGTAAGAGCGCCTATACCTGTTACTACAACTCTCCTTAATTCCATAATTTATTATATTAGTATTTTTAAATAAACAAAACCCATGCTTTCTTGCTGAATTAAAATCACAAAAGAGACATGGGTATTATATTATAAATATCATTTTGATTGAAATTCAATCCGGAATTTAATTTAAAAAAAATAATAACACCCGTTTACAATTTTGCAAACGGGTGTTTTTTATTATTATTTCTTCGCTTCTTCGATATAAGAAATAGCTTGACCTACAGTAGCAATGTTTTCTGCTTGATCGTCTGGAATTTGAATATCGAATTCTTTTTCGAATTCCATAATAAGCTCTACAGTGTCTAATGAATCAGCTCCTAAATCATTAGTGAAGCTCGCTTCTGTTACAACTTCGTTTTCGTCAACGCCTAATTTGTCTACGATAATCGCTTTTACTCTTGATGCAATGTCTGACATAATCTTTAATTTTAAAATTTAATTTGTTGGCAAAAATAAAAAACTTTATTTTAAATCCACGTTTTAGTTAATAAATATGAACACGAATTTATAAAATAATTTTCACAAAGACTTCATATTGTTATTTATTATCACTTTTTATTCTTTTTTTTGCATAAATGAAATCACTTTGGTTATGAAGAAAATAGTAATTTTCGCTTCTGGTTCGGGGACTAATACCGAAAACATCATAAAATATTTTCAAACAAAAGAGATTGGAACTGTCGTTGCCGTTTTTTCAAATAATCCAATTGCAAAAGTTCTTGAAAGAGCCAAAAAATATCATCTTCCAACCGAAGTATTCTCTAAGGCAGAACTATTTGAAAGTAAAATACTACAAAAATTAAACGATTTTCAACCCGATTTGATAGTTCTAGCTGGATTTTTATTAAAGCTACCTGAAAGTATCATCGAATCCTACCCTAATAAAATAATAAATATACATCCTGCTTTGTTGCCAAAATACGGTGGAAAAGGAATGTATGGAATGAATGTGCACACCGCTGTAGTTCAAAACAAGGAAAAAGAAACTGGAATTACTATTCATTTTGTCAACGAGAACTATGATGAAGGAAATATTATTTTTCAAAAAACCGTGCTTTTAACAGCAACAGATTCGCCAGAAAGTGTAGCCGAAAAAATACACGAATTAGAACAACGCTATTTTCCAGAAGTTATAGATAAACTTCTAACTTCTAACTTCTAACTTCACACTTTGAATCACGACGTACATATTTATACTGATGGTGCTGCTAAAGGCAATCCAGGTCGAGGAGGATATGGCATTGTTATGGAATTAGTGGGAACTCCGCATAAAAAAGAATTTTACGAAGGCTTCCGTCACACCACTAATAACAGAATGGAATTGCTTGCCGTAATTGTGGGTCTCGAAAAGCTTAAAAATCCTAATATGAAAGTCTTGATAGTTTCGGATTCTAAATATGTGGTGGATTCCGTTTTGAAAAAATGGGTTTTTGGCTGGGAGAAAAAAGGTTTTGCCGGAAAGAAAAATCCTGATTTATGGAAACGATTCTTGGTGGTTTACAGAAAACACCAAGTCGATTTTAAATGGATAAAGGGGCATAATAATCATCCTCAAAACGAGCGTTGCGATGAATTGGCAGTTTTTGCATCAAGTCAAAAGTCACTTTCTGTTGATGTTTTTTATGAAAAAGAAGATGAAAAACTTTTGTGAAAACTTTGAGACTTTCAAACTATGCAACTATAAAACTTATAAACTATCTTTGCCGCTTAATTCGAATCGTATAAAATGAATAAATTATTGATTGTTGGTACTGTTGCTTTCGACGCTATTGAAACGCCATTTGGTAAAACAGACAAAATCTTGGGTGGCGCTGCAACTTACATTGGACTTTCAGCTTCCCATTTTAATCTCGAATCCGCGATTGTTTCGGTGGTTGGCGATGATTTTCCACAAGAATATTTAGATTTATTGAGCGATAGAAACATCGATATTTCGGGTCTTGAAGTAGTTAAAGGAGGGAAAACATTTTTCTGGAGCGGTTTATATCATAATGATTTGAATTCCAGAGATACTTTGGCAACCGAGTTGAATGTGTTGGCTGATTTCCAACCAAAAGTTCCCCAAAAATTCAAAACCGCTGATATTGTGATGCTCGGAAACTTGCATCCATTAGTGCAAAGTAGCGTTTTAGACCAAATGGATGTAAAGCCAAAATTAGTAGTTCTTGACACTATGAATTTTTGGATGGATTGTGCTTTACCAGAATTATTAGAGGTTATCAAACGCGTGGATGTAATTACGATCAATGATGAAGAGGCAAGGCAACTTTCGGGAGAATATTCATTGGTAAAAGCGGCTGTAAAAATTCACGCAATGGGACCTAAATATGTTGTCATTAAAAAAGGAGAACATGGCGCATTGTTATTTCACGACCATCAAATTTTCTTTGCACCAGCATTGCCGTTAGAAGAAGTTTTTGATCCAACAGGAGCAGGAGACACATTTGCAGGAGGATTTGCAGGCTATTTAACGCAAAGTGAAAATATATCTTTCGAAAACATGAAAAACGCCATAATTTATGGATCTAATTTAGCTTCCTTTTGTGTAGAAAAATTTGGGACCGAAAGAATGCTAAACATAGAGAAAGATGAGGTGATTGCGAGATTGCAACAATTTAAATCTCTAACTCAATTTGATATAGAAATATAATGTACAATAGTAAGCCTCGGAAACGGGGCTTTTTTATAAAATGATTATTACAACTACAACTACAAAAACACAATGAGCGACGCAATTAAACACGAATGTGGCATTGCCCTTTTAAGATTGAAAAAGCCGTTAGAATTCTACAAAGAAAAATACGGTACAGCTTTCTACGGGATACAAAAAATGTATCTCTTGATGGAAAAGCAACACAATCGTGGGCAAGACGGAGCAGGTTTTGCAAGTATAAAATTAGATGTGGAACCTGGAGAACGATACATTAGCCGAGTTCGCTCGAATGATGGACAACCTATTCAACATGTATTTGCTCAAATTAATGAAAGAATAAATGAAGAAATGGCATCACATCCAGAATATGCTGATGATGTTCATCTTCAAAAAAAGAACATACCTTATTTAGGCGAATTGTTTTTAGGACATGTTCGTTATGGAACTTTTGGAAAAAATAGTATTGAAAGTGTTCATCCATTTTTGAGACAAAGTAATTGGATGCACCGAAATCTTATTTTGGCCGGAAATTTCAATATGACTAATGTAAAAGAACTTTTTGAAAATTTAGTAGAATTAGGACAGCATCCAAAAGAAATGGCGGATACGGTTACTGTAATGGAAAAAATAGGTCATTTTCTAGACAAAGAAGTGATGCAATTGTATCAAGATTGTAAAGCAATGGGTTTGTCTAAACGAGAAGCTTCGCCTGTAATTGCCGAAAGATTAGATATTGCAAAAATATTGAAAAGATCGTCCAAGAACCTAGATGGAGGTTATGCTATGGCAGGACTTTTGGGTCATGGAGACGCTTTTGTTTTTAGAGATCCAGCAGGAATCCGACCAGCTTATTTTTATGAAGACGACGAAATTTTAGTAGTTGCCTCAGAACGACCGGTTATCCAAACGGTATTTAATGTTCCTTTCGAAAAAGTACAAGAAATTGAGCCTGGGAGTGCTTTAATTATAAAGAAAAACGGGGTCGTTACAATGCAAGAAATTATTGTGCCAACCGTTAAAAAGGCCTGTTCTTTTGAAAGAATTTATTTCTCTAGAGGAAGTGATGCCGAAATATACCAAGAAAGAAAAAACTTGGGAAAATTAATTCTTCCCGCTGTTCTTGAAGCTATTGTTGAAGACACAGACAACACTGTTTTTTCTTATATTCCAAATACTGCTGAAACTTCTTTCTACGGAATGGTCGAAGCAGCTCAGGATTTCTTAAATCAAAGGAAGAATAATTACATTCTCGAGAACAGAAAAAAACTAACAAGAGAAAAACTCGAGGAAATCCTTTCTGTAAAAATTAGAACCGAAAAAGTAGCCATCAAAGATGCAAAGCTACGAACTTTCATTACCGAAGACAGTAGTCGTGATGATTTAGTTGCTCACGTTTACGACGTCACTTATGGAGTTATAAAGCCAACAGATAATTTGGTGATTATTGATGACAGTATTGTTCGAGGAACAACACTCAAAATGAGCATCATCAAAATGATGGATCGTTTGAATCCAAAAAGTATTGTAGTAGTTTCATCTGCTCCGCAAATTCGTTATCCAGATTGTTATGGAATTGATATGGCAAAACTCGAAGGATTGGTCGCGTTTCGTGCAGCATTAGAGCTTTTAAAAGAAAGAAACTTGTATCATATAGTTGACGAAGTTTATGCTAAATGCAAAGAACAGGAATATTTTAAAGATAACGAAGTGGTTAATTTTGTTACCGAAATCTATGCGCCTTTTCAACCACAAGAAGTTTCAAACAAAATTGCTCAATTATTGAGTTCTCCTGAAATCAATGCCGAAGTGAAAATTATTTTCCAAACCGTTGAAAATTTACATATTGCGTGTCCAAAGAATTTAGGTGATTGGTATTTCACAGGAGATTACCCAACGCCTGGCGGAAATCGCGTTGTTAATAAGGCTTTTATGAATTTTTATGAAGGTAAAAACGCTAGGGCTTATTAAAAAAGGTTTTGATTTAGTATTTCATCGATTTTTTAAGCATTTCATCTAATTTATTTGTTAAAAGCTTTTAGTGTTTATATATTTGATTCACCATAATTTTAGTAGGTTAAGTTTATGGTAGATTTGGGGCAAAAAAGGTGAAAGAAATTTCACCTTTTTTATTGGAATGAACTCAAAGAATTTTAAATCAAATGGTTTCACTCTGATTTGACACTCAACTCAATAATTTTCAAATAAAAAAATCAGATAGAACTAAAGGGTGATTAACTTTACAATACCATACTTTAGTAGATTAAGTTTGTGGTAGATTTAGGGCAAAGAGGTGAAAGTAATTTCGGCACTTTCATTTGTATAAGGTTAAAAAAAGATAATAGATATTAGAACAAAGAAAAAAGACGGAAAACTAAAATATTAGTCGATCCGTCTTCTTTTAAAAATCTATATGCTTTATTCTATATGCTAAAAATCTATTTTTCTAAAGCATATCTTCTAGCCACTTCAGTCCAGTTAATTACGTTAAAGAATGCTTCAATATAATCAGGTCGTCTGTTTTGGTAGTTCAAATAATAAGCGTGTTCCCAAACATCCATTCCTAAAATTGGAGTTCCACCGTTACCAACACCTGGCATCAAAGTATTATCTTGATTTGGAGTTCCTAAAACTTCCAGTTTTCCGTCCTTAACACACAACCATGCCCATCCAGAACCAAATTGAGTCGCTCCAGCTTTTGCAAAAGCAGCTTTAAAAACATCAAATGAACCAAATGCACTATCAATGGCAGCCGCTAATTCTCCAGTAGGAAGTCCACCACCGTTAGGCGACATTACTGTCCAAAATAAACTGTGATTGAAATGTCCACCGCCATTGTTCCTAACAGCCATATTTTTCATATCAAGATTGGTCAAAATATCTTCAATACTTTTACCCTCTAAATCCGTTCCTGCAATGGCAGCATTTACATTGGTAATGTAGGCATTATGATGTTTTGAGTGATGGATTTCCATCGTGCGTGCATCAATGTGCGGTTCAAGTGCGTCATACGCATAAGGTAATTGTGGTAATTCAAAAGCCATAATATAGTCGTTTAATGATTTATAAATATTTTATTCAAAAATAAACATTTAACTTTGGAAAAGGAAATTCTTTAGTTATAGTTTTATTAAATTAATTGATCGTGCTATTTTCAGGAGCTGTTTCCCGCTGTACGCTATATCTTTGTTGCCAAACCCCGGCAACAAAGGATGCCGCTTCCATCAGGGCTAGAGCGTTTAATAAATAAAAAAAATCTGCGAATTAACGGTAAATAAATATGCAAAGACCTTCATTCTCCATATACGACGCTTCTGCAGGCTCAGGAAAAACTTATGCACTAGTCAAAGAATACCTCAAAATTATACTAGTTGCCAAGAAAAATGATGCTTATCGTAATATTCTCGCCATTACGTTTACTAACAAAGCGGTTCACGAAATGAAAAGCAGAATCGTAGGCAGTTTATCCGAGTTTGCCAAAGACGAACCCAGCAATAAAGCGCAGGATTTAATGCAGCATTTGGCCATAGAAACGGATCTTTCCATAATCCAAATCAAAATAAAATCGCAGCAAATCATCAAGCATATTATTCATAATTATGCTGCTTTTGATATTTCTACAATCGATAAATTCACTCACAGAGTGATTCGGGCCTTTGCCCACGATTTAGATTTGCAAATCAATTTTGAAGTGACTTTAGATACCGAAAATCTGCTCATCGAAGCCGTTGACGCCATTATTGCACAAGCAGGAGAAGACGAAACTTTGACCAAATTGCTGATCGATTTTACAATGGAAAAAACGGATGACGATAAGTCTTGGGATGTCTCTCGCGAAATTCTCCAAACAGGGCGTTTAGTGCTTAATGAAAATAATCGAAATGAAATAGCTCATTTTCAAGATAAATCAATTACCGACTTTGTCGAAATAAAAAACAACCTCATTGAAACTTGTAAGGTTTTAGAAATAGAAAATGCAGTATTGGCAGAAAGTGCTTTGCAATTAATTGAAAAAAATGGAATCGACACTAAATCCTTTTCAGGATCTTATTTTCCTAAACATTTACAAAGCATTCAAGAGGGAAAATTCAACCCGAAAAACAAAACCTACCACGAGCCGGAAGATATAAAAATTAATAAAACCGCTAAAGATGGGGCGATAATTGAAAATATCATCCCAGAATTATTACAAATTGTCTCAGGCATTTATAAAAAATTCGAAAAGCGAGATTTTTATAAAGCATTCCTAAAAAACATTACGCCTTTATCTTTGTTAAATACTGTTAGTAACGAATTGTCTAAAATTCAGAAAGAGCAAAACCTGCTTCCCATTGCTGAATTCAACGTCTTAATTCATAAAGAAATTCAAAACCAACCTGCACCTTTTATTTATGAAAGATTAGGAGAACGCTATCGACATTTTTTCATTGATGAATTTCAGGATACTTCTGAAATGCAATGGCAAAACCTGATTCCATTAATTAACAACGCTACATCAAGTGAATTCGATGGTGAAAAAGGAACTCTGATGATTGTAGGGGACCCGAAACAGTCCATTTACCGTTGGCGTGGTGGAAAAGCCGAGCAGTTTATTGCCTTGAGCAAATACCACAATCCGTTTAATAATCCCGAAATAGTTTTAGAACATTTAGATAAAAATTACCGCTCATATTCGGAAATAATTGAATTCAATAACGATTTTTTTCAATTGTTGTCTAATGAATTCGAAAACGAAGATTATAAAGATTTATATGCCACCAAGAGCCGTCAGAATAGCAACGATAAAAAAGGCGGTTATGTCAATATTTCTTTTCTTCCAGAAATAGAAATGTCAGGGGAACAAGACGAAGATGAATTGAATAAATCGGATTTATATGTAAGAGCAACGTTCAAAACGATTTTAGAAGTGCGACAAAAGGGTTTCAAATACAGTGATATTGCTATTTTAATTCGTCATAATAAAAACGGAACCGCAATTGCAAATTTCCTTATAGAACAAGGGATTCCAATACTTTCATCAGAAACTCTATTAATAAAAAATGCGACCGAAGTTCGATTTATTATTCATTTATTAAAATATTTAAAAAACAGTTCTGACTTAGAAGCCAAAGCTCATTTTCTTCATTATATTGCTAATAAAATTCAGGATAAATTGCCTGTTCACGATTTCATTGCCCAAGGATTGGAACAAAAGAAGGAATCTGAATTTGAAAATTGGCTAACGAATTTTGATATTTCACTCTCGTTTCGGGATATTCGAAAAAAGTCACTATATGAATCGGTTGAGGGTATTGTTTCAAAATTTTTAACTCCTTTTTCGAATGTAGCTAGGGCTTATGTTCAATATTTTCTAGATATTGTTTTAGAACGAGATGTTCGCAATCAAGCAGGAATAGCAGACTTTTTGGAGTATTGGGACAAAAGCTCAGCGAAATTTAAAATCCCGTCACCTGAAGGAAGTGACGCGGTGCAAATTATGACCATCCATAAGTCAAAAGGATTAGAGTTTCCGGTAGTTATTTTTCCGTTTGCGGAGGAAAATTACAGTTTGCAAAAAAAGGATAAACTGTGGCTTGATTTTGAGGACGAAAAATTTAATTTACCTAGAGCTTTAATCGATAATAGTAAATCTGTTGAGGGTTTTGGCGCTGCTGCCAAAGCAACCTATAAGGAGAAAACACAAGAACAATTGCTTGACAATATCAATGTTTTGTATGTGGCATTAACTCGGGCCGAAGAGCAATTATATGTGATTTCAAATCTTTTCAAACCCAATAATGAAGGGAATTATCCCAATAACATGGCGACCTTTTTTGTTAATTATTTAGTACGAAATGCCAGTTTTGACCAAAGCATACTGGAATATCATTTTGGGAATCCTCAAAAACTATCTCTTGAAAGCATAAAGCAAAAAGAATTTAAAGCCATTCCCTTAGTTTATGAAATTTTGAATCCCAAAAACATAAAAATTGCCCAACGTGAATCTGTAATGTGGGGATCGCACCAGCAAGAAGCTATAGAGTATGGTAATATAGTTCACGAAATTTTGTCTTTTGTAAAAACAAAGAATGATGTTGATTTGGCAATAACAAAGGCTATCGAAAGTGGGCTAATTAATCTAAATCAAAAGGAACTTGTTTCAAAAACTGTGGATGAAATTGTGAATCACTCAGAACTTTCAGATTATTTTGAAGTAGGAAACGAAGTCTTAAACGAACAAAATATTATTCAAAAAGAAGGCCAAACCATTAAACCAGACCGAATGGTTTTGACAAGTAACATGGATGTTTTTTTATTGGATTATAAAACAGGAATACATAATCCAAAACACCAATTACAATTAGAAAATTATCAAAATGCTATTGAGTTGATGGGTTATAAAGTCAAAAAAAAGGCGCTTATTTATATTGGCGAACAAATCAAGGTGGTAAATTTGTAAAAAAATTGATTTAAGAATAATGAGATTAACAATTTCTGACCCGAGTCCCGATAATTATCGGGACGAACTGGCGAAGCATTGTAGATTTATATAAGTGTAAAAAGTCTATTATTCATAACACATAACCTTTTTTAGATGTACGGAAAAATAAAAGATTATCTACAATCCGAGCTTCAAAATATTGAAGATAACGGAATTTTTAAAAAAGAAAGAATAATCACTTCGCCTCAAGGAGCACAAATTACTGTTAATGGTGAAACAGTGCTGAATTTCTGTTCTAATAACTATCTTGGATTGTCATCACATCCAGAAGTTATTCAGGCTGCGAAAGACGCGCTGGACACTCATGGTTTTGGAATGTCCTCCGTTCGTTTTATTTGCGGAACACAAGACATTCACAAAGCATTGGAAAACAAGATCTCGGATTTCTACGGAACCGAAGATACAATTTTATATGCGGCGGCTTTTGATGCGAACGGAGGCGTTTTCGAACCTTTATTAAATGAAAACGACGCCATAATTTCAGATAGTTTAAATCACGCCTCAATTATTGACGGTGTTCGCTTATGCAAAGCGGCGCGTTATCGTTATGAAAATAGCAATATGGAAGATTTAGAACAGCAACTAATAAAAGCAAATGAAGCAGGGGCTCGTTTTAAATTAATAGTTACAGACGGAGTTTTTTCTATGGATGGTGTCGTGGCTCCGTTGGACAAAATTTGTGATTTAGCCGATAAATATGATGCAATGGTTATGGTTGATGAATGTCATGCTGCAGGATTTATTGGCCCAAAAGGAAAAGGAACGCTTGAAGCAAAAGGCGTAATGGGAAGGGTAGATATAATTACGGGAACATTAGGAAAGGCACTTGGAGGCGCTATGGGAGGCTATACTACCGCCAAAAAAGAAATCATCGAACTATTGCGGCAACGTTCTAGACCGTATTTATTTTCAAATTCCTTAGCTCCTGCAATCGTAGGTGCTTCTATTAAGGTTTTCGAATTATTGGAAAAAGACACGACGCTTAGAGATAAACTGGAATGGAATACTAATTATTTCAAAGCAGAAATGAAAAAAGCAGGTTTTGATATCATTGATGGTGACTCTGCGATTGTACCTGTGATGCTCTATGATGCAAAATTAGCGCAGACTATGGCAAATGAATTACTAAAGAAAGGGATTTATGTTATTGGCTTCTTTTTTCCAGTTGTACCAAAGGATAAGGCAAGGATAAGAGTACAGTTGTCTGCTTCTCATACAATTGACCAACTCGATAATGCTATTACTGCGTTCACTCAAGTTGGAAAGAGTCTAAATGTCGTCTAATTAGCTTTTTACACGTTTTTTATCAACATTTTATTTTGTAGTTAAAAAATTACGTATTACTTTTGTTTTAAAATTAACTAATTTTAACTAAATTTATATTAAGTATGAAACATCTTAACAAACTTTTATTTGCCGTAATGATGGTGCTAGCTTTAAGCTCGCAAGCACAAAACAGTAACAATCCTTGGGCGCTTTCGTTCGGAGTAAATGCAGTTGATACACGGGCTAGTGCTCGTGGTGGAAAAAACTCGCTTGACGCTCACTTGTCTCAAGCTTTCAATGTG
>CAMDGJ010000058.1 GCA_945897545.1 Flavobacterium psychrophilum | reverse complement strand
GAATTTAAAACTAATTCACCATTTTGGTATTTGTATTTTGGAGAAAAACCTAGTTTAAACTGTTCTGAATCACTGTAATTATCAGCGTTGTCAGCAAAAGCTGCAGCATCAAAATCGTTCTTGATTTTATCATAATTCATAAAGAAATCTAGATTTAATTTTTTCGAAGGTATAAATCCTAATTTCACATTAGAATTGATTCTGGAAAAGTTATCATCTTCAAAACCAACTCCTTTCGCCTCAGAAATTCCTTTTACTTCGGTATTATTTAATCCTACAAAATAATTAAACTTCTCTTGATTGGCACCAAAACTAAATCCTTGATTGTATTCTGCTGGATTCGTTTTTTTGTCTTCAGCAGTTGTTTGTGTACCCAAATTCACATACACATTACCTGAAAGATCTTTAGTTTTAGACTTTTTCAATGTAATATTAATTACTCCAGCCGCCGCACCTGTACCGTACAAAGTACTTGCTGCGCCTTTCATAATTTCAATACTTTCGACTTGGTCTACAGGCAATAAACGCAAATCATAATCTAAATTAATTCCAGAAGCATCAGAAACTGGAATTCCGTCAATGACAATCAAAGTCTGACGATTACGAGCTCCTCTAATGTAATAACTCAAGTTTTTACCCGCACTACTCTGGTTTCCGTTTAACTCTAGTCCAGCGACTGAACTTAAAACAGTTGCTAGAGATTGACCTGATTTTTTTGCCAAGTCTTTGGCAGTGATTTTCACAATTACTTTACCAGATTTTTCTTTTGGTAAAGCAAATTTAGAATCCGTAATTACGACTTCATCCAATTCAATTCTTGACACAAGGGTGTCTTTTTTTTGCGCCAAAGCACAGCTAGTGATTAGTACGAATAACGCACCAATACGAACGATTTTGTTGTTCATTTTAATAAAACATTTTTAATAATAAAAAATGGGAGAAAAGCCTGTCTGCCGACAGGCAGGCATAGAATAACCCATACCCAAACCTTTTTTCCCGAAAGTTTGATACTCGATGTAATAGGCAGGTCTCCTGGCTTGCGTCTTGTTGTTGACCTTCCCATTTGAAGTTAGAAGTCAGAAGTTAGAGGTTAGAAGTATTTACTTCCAACTTCCCTCTTCCTACTTCACACTTGCTAAACAGTGGTTTTGTAGATAACAACAAGCTTTTTAGCTTACAGTTGCGGGTACAGCCCAGGATTTTCGATTTTCGATTTAGGATTTTTGATTTAGGATTTGTTACAATCTGAAATCTACAATCTGAAATCTGAAATCTTCACCTGATTCCCTTTTAATGCGGTTTTGAAAAACAAAACAGCAACCTCAATACGAGGGCAAATGTAAGACAATTGAAATTTAAAATCATTACAATTTTATTTATATATTTGTAGTAAATAATGACATTATGGAAACAATCATCGTCCATCCAAAAAACAATGAAGAACAAAAAGTGATTAAAGCTTTTCTGGAAGCATTGAAAATCAAGTTTGAAAACCTTAAAACCAAATCCGAGGAAAGTGATTACAATCCTGAATTTGTTGAAATGGTGGAACAAAATAGAAAGGATTATAAAGCGGGGAAAGGCATTAAAATCAATTTAGATGATATATGGAAATAATTTTCCTTCCAAAATCTAAAGAACACCTTGACTTTTTTAAAAAAGTCAACAACCCAATTATTTTAAAAAAAATTCGGCAACTTTTAGAAATAATTCCAGAAACACCTTATTCTGGAATTGGGAAACCTGAACCATTGAAACATCATTTGTCTGGACTTTGGAGCAGAAGAATAAATCAAGAACATCGATTAGTTTACGAAGTGATTGAAACTGATACTGTTATTTTAATTCATTCCCTAAAAGGACATTATTAAAAACCTCTAAATTCCTTGACAAACACACTATGAAATCTATTTTCCCGCGAATTGTTTTGTCTTTGTTGCTCCTTCCCTTTTTTGGATGCAAATACAACAATGACATTTCCGGAGACACAATGACTTCTTCCCAAAATTCCATTGAATATGCCAAAGGCCTGGAAATCTACAAACATCAAGGTTTTTCAGTAGTAAAAATCACCAATCCTTGGCCGGATGCCAAAGAAAGTTTTACTTATATTCTTCAAGAAAAAACCGGAATTATCCCGGACACTTTAAAGCAATTCACCGTTATTTCTATTCCAATAAAATCGATTGTCGTGACTTCGACAACACACATTCCGGCATTGGAATTATTGGGAGTTGAAAATACTTTAGTTGGTTTTCCGAATACGGATTACATTTCTTCTGTTAAAACCCGAAAGTTAATTGACACCGGAAAAGTTCGCGAAGTAGGTGTAAATGAAAACCTCAACACGGAAGTTTTAATCGATATGCAACCCGATTTGATCGTTAGTTTTGGTTTGAACAACAGCAATCTAACTGTTGATAATCTTCAAAAAAGCGGATTAAAAGTAATGTTCAACGGCGATTGGACAGAACAATCTCCACTTGGAAAAGCGGAATGGATTAAGTTCTTCGGAGCATTGTATGGATTGGATTCCAAAGCAAATTCCATTTTTTCAGAAATTGAAAAAGAATACAATGCTACTTTGGCTTTGTCCAAAAAAGCAGCATCAAAACCAACTGTTCTTTGTGGTGCAATGTACCAAGATCAATGGTACGTTCCGCAAGGCGAGAGTTGGGCTGCGCTGTTTTTGAAAGAGGCGCAATCCAATTATTTATGGGCAAATACGAAAGGAACCGGAAGTTTGGCTGTGCCTTTTGAAACCATATTAGAAAAAGCACAAAATGCCGTTTTTTGGATTGCACCTGGAGATTTTTCCTCTTTGAAAAAAATGAGCGATAGCAATCCACACTACAATGAGTTTGGCTCGTTTAAAAATAAAAAAGTATATTCGTACAGTCTAAAAAAAGGTGCTAAAGGTGGTATCCTTTATTTCGAATTGTCTCCAACTCGACCAGACTTGGTTTTGAAAGATTTAATCAAAATTTTTCATCCAGAATTATTGCCGAATTACAAACTTTATTTCTTCAAGAAATTAGAATAGAAAACGAATTGTCACGAATTTTTTACCAACTTGAAAATAAATGTTCAAAAACCGAAATACTCTTTTATTCACCCTTTTGATAGTTTCATTACTATTCCTATTGCTATTGAACATCAGTTTGGGTTCAGTTTCTATTCCTGTAAAAGATGTATTCAATAGCCTTACAGGAGGAAATTCCAGCAAAGAAACTTGGGATTATATTATCATCAATTATAGATTACCCAAAGCTATTGCGGCCATTCTCGTGGGAATGGGATTATCCATCAGCGGATTATTGATGCAAACATTGTTTAGAAATCCACTCGCTGGACCTGATGTTTTGGGTTTAAGTTCTGGAGCAAGTTTAGGCGTCGCTATTGTTATTTTGGGAGCGGCTTTTTTGCCTCCAGTTGCAGCGTCGTTTTTGCTTTCATCTTATGGAATTATTTTAGCTTCGAGTTTGGGCAGTTTCTTAGTTTTATTGGCGGTTTTATCCGTTTCCCAAAGATTACGAGATACGATGGCTATCTTGATTGTTGGATTGATGTTTGGGAGTTTAACAAGCGCTATTGTGGGAACACTTACTTATTTCAGCACTGCAGAACAATTGCAAAAATTTACTTTTTGGTCCTTAGGAAATCTAGGGAATTTGTCATGGTCTTCGATTGTGATTTTAGCGGGTTGTATCATTATAGGTTTAGTATTAAGTATTTTAAACATCAAACCCTTAAATGCTTTGTTACTAGGCGAAAATTACGCCCGAAGTTTGGGAATGAATTATAAAAAAACCCGAATGATTATTATTTTTGCCACTAGCATTTTGACAGGAAGCATTACTGCTTTTGCAGGTCCAATTGCTTTTATTGGATTAGCGGTTCCGCATATTGCCAAGCTGGTTTTTCAAACCAGTAATCATACTATTTTATTCTGGAGCACCTTGCTTTTAGGCGCTATAATTATGTTAATTTGTGACAGTATTTCACATCTTCCGGGCAGTGATTTAACCTTGCCAATTAATGCAGTGACTTCTATTTTTGGTGCTCCAATTGTGATTTGGTTATTGATTCGGAAACGTAAAATGATGAACTGATGGAAAACAAAATCATCTTACAGGCTTCAAATTTAAGTATTGGCTATATTTCTAAAAAAGCAAAGAATATCATTGCTTCAGATATTGATTTGTCTTTAGATAAAGGAAAACTAATCGCTTTAATTGGCGCCAATGGAATTGGAAAATCAACGCTTTTAAGAACCATTACCGGAATCCAGAAACCTCTTTCAGGAACAGTTTTATTGAATGAAAAGAACATTCACGAACTAGACGCTTTAACATTAGCACAAAATTTAAGTGTTGTATTGACCGAAAAATTACCACAAAGTAATTTGACCGTTTGGGAACTAATTGCCTTAGGAAGACAGCCTTACACCAACTGGATTGGAACATTAACTGACAAAGATATTGCGAAAGTAAACGAAGCCATTGAACTGACGCAAATCAGCCATTTGATAACCAAAAGACATTACGAAATCAGCGATGGACAATTGCAAATCGTATTGATTGCAAGAGCATTGGCACAAGACACACGATTAATAATTTTGGACGAACCTACAACCCACTTAGATTTATTACACAAAGTAGTGCTTTTCAAACTCTTAAAAAAGTTAACTCAGGAAACAGAAAAATGCATTCTTTTTTCGACTCACGATATAGATATGGCAATTCAATTAAGCGACGAAATGATCATTATGACTCCCGAAACCGTGGTTCAAGACCAACCTTGTAATTTGATTATGAAAGGAAGTTTCAACACTTTATTTGAAGATGACCATATTGTCTTTGATAGTAAAAAAGGGAAGTTTATCATTAATTGATAATTATCCATTATCAATTGAAATCTGTCTCTTCGCTTCGCCTACCACAAATGCAACTGAATTTGCTATGTTAAAACTTCTAATCAAATTCGTCATTGGAATGGTCAAATGATTATCAAATTGATTCAAAACTTCTTCGCTCAAACCCACACTTTCTTTTCCAAAAACCAACCAATCGCCATCCTGAAAATCGGCTTCATAAATTGATGTTGAAGCATGAGAACTCATAAGGAAAACTCGAGATTTATCAGGAATTATAGCAATCCATTCTTCAATAGTTTGGTATTCGGTTACATCGAGATGTACCCAATAATCCAAACCAGAGCGTTTCAGGTTTTTATCATTGATAACGAACCCAAAAGGATGAATCAGGTGCAAACGGCTTTCGGTGCCAACGCATAAACGCCCAATGTTTCCAGTATTGTTGGGGATTTCAGGTTCAACTAAAACGATGTTTAACATATTTAAGGTTTTGGGTTTTGGGTTATGGGTTTCTGCTCTGGTACAAATGACTTCAATAATTCATAATTCAAAATTTATAACTTCTTTCACTTCTCCAGCTTGTAAATCATTTAAATATACACTTCCTATCCGAACTCGTACCAATCGCAAAGTAGGAAAACCAACAGCTGCCGTCATTTTTCGCAATTGTCGAAATTTCCCTTCATTGACTGTGATTGAAGCCCAAGAAGTTGGACCGTGACGATCGTCTCGTATTTTTTTTCCTCTCGTACCAAAGTTTGGAATTTCGTTGACTATATGTGATTCACAACGTTTAGTGATGTATTTTGTGCCGTCGAATCCAATTTCCACTCCATTTTTCATTTTTTCAATGGCTTCTTGATTGATGATTCCATCGACTTGAACATAATATTCCTTATCCACTTTTTTGCTTCGGACGATTTCACTCATTTTTCCATCAGTAGTCAATAAAAGTAAACCTTCAGAATCTTCATCTAGTCGTCCAATTGCCATTGTTCCTATAGGAAAATCATGTAATTCGCCCAAGAGTTTTTTCTTACGCTTCAATTCATATATAAATTGACTTAAATAACCGTAGGGTTTGTGAAGGATAAAATGGCGATGGGACATTGTAACTGTATTTTGAGAAGCAAATATAGTTTTGTTTTAGAAATAATTAAAATAGAACGCAATACATTCCATTCTACAAACTAAAAGCTTTGTTAAATGATTGTAGTGCCATAGGCAAATAGAATATCTTGGTTATGTTTTAGAATAATGTAGATTTTCATTATATTTTGAAATCTAAATCACAACATTATGAATTATAAAGAATTTGTTAAAGATAGTAACCATCGTGCGGTTTTCGTTCCACAATTCATATTGATTTTCGTAAAAAACACCCTCCACATCTTGCCCTTAGCTATTTAATAAATGAATATGTTTTAGAATATCCATTTCTTGCATTGGCTCGGAAAATTGAATATAGAACCGAAGAATATTTACAAGAATAGAATTGGTTGTGACAGAATGTTTTGCAAATAGTTTTGTGCTTGGACATGTTGCAGACTAATTTTTCAATCCAAAAACTGATTATTTCTATTTTTTTTTGGACGCTTTACTTAACTAGAGTTGAGGATTATATCAAGCCTTCTCCTTCACAAACCCATCAATCACTTTTTGGTAATAATCAAAAGTAGTTTTGGCGATAGATTCCCAACTAAATATTTTCAAAACGCGTTCTCTTCCCGCGTTCCCCATTTGAGTTGCCAAGGCTTCGTCTTCTAACAAAATATTGATTTTGGCAGCAAAAGCTTTCTGAAAAGCATCAGGATTTGCAGGATTAAAATCGGTTCTAGAAACACTTTCAAGTGGAATTAAATAACCTGATTCTCCTTCGACAATGATTTCTGGGATTCCGCCAACATGGCTTCCCACCACTGGCGTTTCACAAGCCATCGCTTCGAGATTGATGATGCCAAAAGGTTCGTATAACGAAGGGCAGGCAAAAACGCGTGCGTGACTATATAATACTTTTACTTTTTCGCGTGGCAACATTTCTGAGATGAGGATGACGCCATCTCTTTCTTTTTTTAAATCGGCAATTAAAGCTTCTGTTTCTTCAGCAATTTCCTTGGTGTCCGGAGCTCCAGCACAAAGTACGATTTGGCAACTTTTATTGAAATATTTGGCAGCGGCAATCAGTTGCGAAATCCCTTTTTGGCGGGTGATACGTCCTACAAATAACACAAATGGAATATTGGGATTAATTCCTAATTCTAAAAGCAAATCGTTATCAAAAGTTGGTTGATAAAATTCTGGATCGATTCCGTTATGTATCACGGTGATTTTTTCGGGATTTACACCATAGGCTTCAATGACATCTTCTTTCATTTGTTGGCTCACGGCAATAATTCCATCGGCGGTATTGTAGGAACTATTTTCTATCCAACGCGAAAGAAAATAACCATTTCCTAATTGTTCAACTTTCCAAGGGCGATGTGTTTCTAAACTGTGTGTGGTTAAAATCAATGGCGATTGCAGCAATTCCCGCGTCATAATTCCTGCCAAATGCGTGTACCAAGTGTGACAATGAATAACATCGGCTTCTGGTGTGGCTTGTGACATTTCAACATTTCGACTCAAATTATGAAACATCTTGATGTGCGGATTTGCATCATCAACCATTTTCGTTAGTGAAGAATTAATGCCGCGAACCTGCATTAAATCGGTATCTACATTTTGGTTGCCAAAGCAGCGCACTTCGACTTGCCCTAATTTGGCTAATTCTTGGCTTAAAAAATCGATGTGAACACCTGCTCCGCCGTAAATATTGGGTGGAAATTCATTCGAAAAAAGTGCTATTTTCATTTTAAACATTTTTAGATTTATGGAAATAGGAATCAAAATTGCTTACTAGAAAACAAAGTTATTTCAATCTAAACGGAAAGCCTATTTGATTGTACTTATGCGAAAAAATAACTTTAAGTAAATATATAGGATTTTTAAATACAACAAATGGTATATCCAAAAAAGAATAGTAAAAAAATTTTGAAATAGCAGATAGGTAGAGGATTCGTCTTTTAGTCTATCTCTAGTGTGAAATATAGCAGAAAAACTAAATCTAAGAACAATACATTACTTCAGAATTCCCGCTTTGTAAGTAGCAATGGCTCGATCACGAGCAAATGCGTGCTCGACCATAGGTTTGCCATATCCTAAATTAAATTCAGGAATCCATTTTCGGATGTAGATTCCTTTTTCATCAAATTTTTGTAACTGAATTTGAGGATTGAAAACTCTGAAATAAGGAGCGGCATCACATCCTGTTCCAGCAGCCCATTGCCAGTTGCCCACATTGGAAGACAATTCAAAATCCAATAATTTTTCGGCAAAATAAGCTTCTCCCCATTGCCAGTTGATCAATAAATGTTTGCAAAGAAAACTCGCTACAACCATACGAACTCGATTGTGCATAAAACCCGTTTCATTTAATTCGCGCATTCCGGCATCGACCATTGGATAACCAGTAGTACCGGAACACCAACGCTTAAAGTCTTCTGGATCATTGCGCCATTGAATGCCATCATAAGCAGCTTTGAAATTATGAGTAACCACTTTTGGAAAACTAAAAAGAATTTGCATAAAAAATTCTCTCCAAATCAATTCGCTCAAAAACACTTGGTTTTTATTTGCAGCCCAATTCACCAATTTTCGAATACTTACTGTTCCAAAACGTAAATGCGGCGAAAGATGAGTTGTACTATCCAATGCCGGAAAATCGCGAGTTTCGTGGTAATTAGCAACTTTTTTTAAATTGTGCGGAATGACTTTTATAGCACTTTCTTCGAATCCTATTTGCTCTAAAGTTGGAAACTCGAAGTTGGATGGAAGAAAATTAGAAAAATGCCTCGAGGTATCATATTCTGGAATAGGAGCCATTGTGTTGTATTTCTCCAACCATTTATTTTTAAAAGGAGTATAAACTGTATAAGAGAATCCGTCCGCTTTTGTGATTTCTTTTTCTTCGAAAATAACTTGGTCTTTATACGAAAATGAATTTATTGCATTAGCTGCCAATAATTCGCAAATCGCCAAATCTCTTTTGATGGCATAGGGTTCATAATCCTTATTGAAGAATACTTCTTTGACATCAAATTCTTGAATAAGTTGTTGCCAAACCTCTTGGGTTTTTCCCTTTTTTACCAAAAGTGAACTTCCTATTTCTTGTAATTTTATGTTTATTGCAGCAAGTGAGTCGTGAATAAAACCAACTCTAGCATCATTTTTTGGTAAACTATCTAAAATGGCTTCGTCAAAAATAAAAAGGGGAATCACTGGATATTTGGATTCCAAAGCAAAAAAAAGACCTATGTTATCTTCTAATCGTAAATCTCTCCTGAACCAAAAAAAGGCAATTTCTTGTTTGTTCATTATTTGGAATTAAACATTTGGTCTACTTTAACGCGTCGGTATTCAAAAATTTCCTTCAACTTATTTTCAACAACTAATGTATTCATTATTCTACCCAGGAAACCAAAAGGCAATGCATAATGAACTAAGTCGGTCATTTTAGTTCCTTTGTCAGTTGCTTCAAAAAAGTGTTTGTGATGCCACAGCGCATAAGGACCAAAACGTTGTTCGTCGACAAAATAACTATTATCTTTTACAAAAGTGATAACCGTCATCCAACCTAATTTCAAACCCAAAAGTGGCGATACTTTATACTGAATGACTTGTCCAGCATACATTGGTTTATTGTCGAAATCGGTGATTTGGAAACCCATATCTTCTGGTGTAATCTTTTGCAAATTCCTTGGACTCGAAAAAAATGCCCAACATTCTTCGACACTTGCGTTTACATATTGAACGGTTTCTTTGGTGTATACTTTCATTTTATTTATATATTTCAACCCTGACAGGGTTTTAAACCCTGTCAGGGCTAATAATTATTTATTATTTTTCTATTTTTTTAATTATAACTAGACTCATCAACAACATCGAAAAGGCATAGCCAATATCTTCTATTGGTATGGTGCCCAATCGAATTCCTAAATTTTCGGCATTGTTATAATAAACCACTGGTTGATCAATAAAACTGCCTGTTAGAATTCCGTTGATTAGCGAAAATGGGACTAATATAATCAGAAAGGTTATGAAAAAGGTGCTCAAAATAGTAGGAGCTTTTACAACTGTATAAGTCAAAACCAATACTACAAAACTATAGTTGACAAGGGTGTACCATTTGTCATAATTTAGCGCTATTGTTGGCAAAAGCACAATAATAAAAGCGAAATATATCACTCGAACTGTTTTATCAGCCAGAGAAACCTTTGGGAAAAAATAATGAAAAGCAAAATGAATAAAGATACTAGCATAAGGAATGCATATAAAGAAAAGCCATTCTTCGATAGGTAAATCAAAAAACTCAACACCTGAATGGTATCTCGGATTGAAACCCCAAACACCAATTTTAGTAAAAATAATATCCCAAACAATAAAAAGAATTGCAGTTATTAGAATCCCTGTGATGACAGCTTTCCATCGTTTTGCGTAATTCATTCTACTGTCAAAACTATACACAAATGGCACTAAAAAAGAAGCAATATTTAAAAACAGGTAAAGTGACATATTAAATTTTAAAATATTTGAACGGCCACGAATAACATCCCAAAACATTCACCATCTTCTTTCCCTAAGTTTTTGTGATGTACCTTATGACCTTTGTGTAACGCAACAAAATATTTATTTTTAGTGTTTTTAAATAATTAAAATCGTTGGCTATAATAATATCGTGAACAATAAAATAACTCAAACCGTAAGCAAAAATCCCAAGATCAATGAAGAATCTATAATAAAAACCGTCCTAAGACCCCTAAATAATTAACAAGATACTTGGTATAGCAAAAATCACTCCGTTCAAAAAAATTAGCGTACTTCGGTTGATGATGGTCTGCATGTAAATACCACAAAAATCCATGCATCACAAACTTGTGAGTACACCAAGTAACACATTCCATAATCAAATAGGTGGCCAAAAAAATTAAGAAGAATATTATTTTAAATTATTTAATACGAAAAAATCAAAAATATTATACTAGCTTTAATTTGTATGATACGAAAGAATTTGCAAATAATCTGGCTTTGGTATAATTAGAAACTCGAATTCGAGTCGTTCCAATTTCATGACAAGGTGTTTTTTCAAGCTTTTTCAGCAACTTTTGATAATAAACATAAGCAGTATAAACTCCAAATTTTGCGTCAACCGGTAATTTTATAATTCCTTGATAAGCAACCCTAAAATCTTCTTCTATTTCTTTAATTATCATTGCTTTAGATTTTTCATCAAATGACTTTAAGTCAACTCCTGGAAAATAGTTTCGGTTCAAAACTAAATTATCATCCTTTAAATCCCGCAAGAAATTCACTTTCTGAAAAGCAGAACCCAATCGCATTGCTTCATCCTTAAGCTCATTATATTGTTGTTCATCACCGTTTACAAAAACTTTTAAACACATCAATCCAACTACGTCAGCAGAGCCATAAATATATTCGTTGTATTCTTCTGTAGTATTATACTCGGACTTTATTAAGTCCATCTTCATACTCTTGAGGAAAGCTTGAATTAATGCATCATCAATATTATATTTTCTAACGGTATGCTGGAAAGAATTCAAAATTGGATTTAGACTTATACCCGATTTTTGAGATTTGTAATATTCAATTTCGAAATCATTAATCAAATCTTCTTTATTAAAATCGTGAAAAGAATCAACAATTTCGTCAGCAAAACGGACAAAACCATAAATAGCGTATATGGCATCGCGAATATTTAGTGAAAGCATTTTAACTGCCAATGAAAACGAAGTGCTGTAACTCTTAGTCACGAGCACGCTGCACTTAAAAGAAACATCATCAAATAATTGCTTCATTATTTTATTATATAAGTTGTTTTCGAATTAAGTCAGAAACTATTTTCCCTGAAATTATTGACGGCGGAACACCAGGTCCTGGGACAGTCAACTGACCGGTAAAAAATAAGTTTTTAACTTTTTTGCTAATAATTTTAGGCCTTAAGAAGGCGGTTTGCGTTAAAATATTTGCTAATCCATAAGCATTGCCTTTATATGAATTATAATCATTCACAAAATCGTTTACACAAAAACTCTCCGTAAATATAATGTTTTTTGAAACATTTTGATTCGTCAATGTTTCAAATCTACCAATTATATTTTGAAAATATTTCTCCCTAATCTCCGGAGTATCTTCGATTCCCGGAGCAATAGGTATTAAAAATATCCCAGCTTCTTGTCCTTCTGGTGCGACAGATGCGTCTGTCATACTCGGGAAACTAGCGTAAAAGAGCGGCTTTTCAGGCCATTTAGGATTATCATAAATGTCTTTTGCATGAACATCAAATTCAGTATCAAAAAATAAAGTATGATGCGAAGCATTCTCTATTTTTTTATCAAAACCAACATAAAACAACAATGATGAGGGTGCAAAAATTTTACTATCCCAATAATTCTCTGAATATCCTCTATATTTTTCGTCTAATAAGGTTTCCGTATGATGATAATCGGCACCACTTAAAACGATGTCTGAAAAAATGGTATTTCCGTTTGAAACAACACTTTTTACAACTCCATTCTCAACATTTATTTTTTCGACGTTTTGATTGGTTTCAATTTTTACTCCTAATTCTACTGCTAAGTTAGCCATCGCTTTAACCACTTCATACATCCCTCCTTTTGGATGCCAAGTGCCTAACCCAAAATCTGCATAATTCATGAAACTATAAAAAGCAGGTGTATTCGACGGTTTGGCACCAAGAAACAAAACCGGAAATTCCATAATTTGCTGCAATCGCGAATTTTTGATATTTTTTCGAACTGTAGTTCTGATACTACTAAAAAATTGATTCGCCTTTCTAACCGTAACCGGCGTAATCAATTCCGTAATCGAAATTCCAGGACGATATACTAAATCTTTAATGGCTACATCATAATTATGTTCGGCATTATCAAGGAATGATTGTAAATGACCAGAACTTCCTTTTTCCTCTTTCTCAAAAAAGGCAAGAATGTCTTGTAAATTATCAGGAATTTTAATAGAATCTACTTTATCAAAATAGACTTCATAAGCCGGATTAAGTTTATCTAAATGATAATAATCTGATGGCTTTTTACCAAAATCTGCAAAAAATTTCTCAAAAACATCTGGCATCCAATACCAAGTTGGGCCAATATCAAAAGTAAAACCTTCTTTGACTAACTGTCGGGCACGACCACCAATGGTATTGTTTTTTTCTAAAATAGTAACATCGAAACCTTCTTTAGCTAAATAACAAGAAGCTGCTAAAGCCGAAAAT
>CAMDGJ010000057.1 GCA_945897545.1 Flavobacterium psychrophilum | reverse complement strand
TTTTGTGAATTTTGTTATTCCCAATGCAATGGAAACTCCCAAGTTTCCGCCTCCTATAATATGTACTTTCATTTGTATGTATTTAAAATCCTAAAATCAATCTCGCTATAGTAAAATATATAAGAATCCCGCAAATATCGTTGCTTGTTGTTATAAACGGTCCTGTTGCGAGTGCAGGGTCTATTCCGAAGCTATCTAACAATATAGGAATAAATGTACCAATTAGTGATGCAATAATAATTACCGAAATTAAAGAGATAGTTACAATAACGCCAATTATGACTTCTACATTTAAAAGAAAATGGCTTCCCAAAAATAAAATGGCGGCCAGAATTACTCCGTTCAATAAACTCAAAGAAACTTCTTTTACCAATCTGTTGAACAAGGAGCCGCTCAAAGTATCATTAGCCAAACCTTGTACAATAATTGCCGAAGATTGAACACCTACATTTCCCGCCATCGCTGCAATTAGTGGTGTAAAAAAGAACAAATCTCCGTGCTGGAGCATTGCGCCTCCAAATAATCCAAGGACTTTTACCGAAATAAATCCTCCTAAAAGCGCCAGTACCAGCCATGGCAAACGCGCTTTTGTTAACTCTAGAATACTATCGTCCGCTTCAACGTCTTGCGATATACCCGCTGCTAATTGATAATCCTCGTTTGCCTCGTCTTTGATTACATCCACAATATCATCGATGGTAATGCGGCCTACTAATCGGCCTAATTCATCAACAACTGGTATAGCTTCTAAGTCATATTTTTGCATGATACGGGCAACCTCAACGTCTTCGGAATATATATCTACTGAGTTTAATTTTTTTATATATACCTCACTAATTGGTGTTTTTGCCGATGTTGTTAGCAAATCCTTGAGCGATAACCGCCCTAGTAATGTACCTTCATCATTAACAACGTAAATAGAATGTACTCTTGAAATATTTTCGGCTTGGATTCTCATTTGCTTAATGCAATTGAAAACGTTCCAATTTTCGTTCACCTTAACTAATTCCTTATGCATCAAACCACCTGCTGTATTCTCAGGATAACGCAACAAATCAACAATATCTTTTGCATGCTCTTCATCAATAAGTTCCGAAATTACTTGGTCTTTTTTTAATGATGAAAGTTCTGCTATAATGTCGGCAGCATCGTTTGTCTCGAGTTCATCAAGTTCTTCCGCGATTTCTTTTGGCGAAAGCCGATCTAATATTTTTTCGCGCAAATCTTCATTCAATTCAAGAAGAATTTCGGCAGTTTTTTCAGAATCTAAGACCTTAAAAAGATAAATAGCACTTTTAAAATTCAGCTTTTCGAGAATTTCAGCAATATCAGCGTGGTGCATATCATGAAGCAAAATTTCCAGCTCCTTTTTGTTTTTGCTCCGAATGAATTTTTTTAATTCTTTAAAAAAAACTTTGCTGATTTTAAAGTCCATCGGCTTCTATTTTTTGAGTTAATGCTATAAATTGTTCTACGCTAAGTTGTTCCGGACGAAGGTTAAAAACTTCGTCTTCTCTCAAATTGTCGGACAAATTTAGTGTTTTTAAACTATTTCTCAAGGTTTTTCTACGTTGCTGAAAAGCAGTTTTCACGACCGTGAAAAACAACTTTTCACCACAATGCAAACTATAATCTTCCTTTCTACGTAAACGCAAAACTCCTGATTTTACCTTTGGTGGCGGAATAAAAACGTGTTCATCGACCGTAAATAAATATTCGGCATCGTAAAATGCTTGCGCCAAAACCGAAAGAATTCCATAGGTCTTACTTCCTTTTTTCTCACAAATTCGCTCGGCAACTTCTTTTTGGAACATTCCTGCGAATTCTGGAATTTGATTACGTAGTTCTAAGGTTCTAAAGACAATTTGCGTGGAAATATTGTACGGGAAGTTTCCAATTATTCCAAATTGCTTTCCACCAAAAACTTCGTTGACATCGTATTTCAAGAAATCTTTAGCGATAATTTTTCCATGTAATTTGGGATAATTCGCATCAAGATATGCCACTGATTCCGTGTCGATTTCGATAACGTAAGTATTGATTGGTTTTTCCAATAAATACTTAGTCAAAACGCCCATTCCCGGCCCAATTTCTAATACGTCCTCATAACCCTCGAGATTCAATGTATCGGCGATAGCTTTGGCTACGCTTTCGTCTTTCAAGAAATGCTGTCCGAGGTGTTTTTTGGCTTTTACTTTTTCCATATTGTTGTTGCGAGACACTAAGCAATCTCACTTTTTTTAATTTATTTAACCGAAAAGGCGCGACGGTGCAAAGATTATGCATTTTGAATTACAAATTGCGACCTATAATTTTTTCCATTCAACGGACTAAAATCCGTTGCTACGATATGATTTTTTCCTACGCCAACGGATTAAAATCCGTTGCTACGATATGATTCGTTCCTACGGAACTTTCACATTTCGGATAGAGCCTTAGGCTCGGAATATTTTGTAAGGCTGGACTTTAGTCCAGTTTAGAATACAAAACACATAAAAAAGAGCCGTAGGCTCGGTTCATTTGAAGTCAGAAACTGCAACTTCTAATTTTATTTCCAAACAGAAAACTTTTTTAATGCTCACTTATCACTTCTAATTCCGTTCTAAAAGACAACATTTTGTCGCCAAATAATTTCATTCCTTCTTCACGTAATGCTGGTGCTTCTTCCTGATAATACTTTTGTAAGGTTTCTTTACTATCCGTGGTGTATTGAACCGAATAGGTTATTCCTCCCATTTCCTCTTCAATTAAAACGCGAACCATCTTTGCAGAGAAAAATTTTCCCGTGGCCAACATTTCAGGAATGTGTTTGTGCTGCATCCAAATCATCCATTGATCATGGACACTTTCGTGTATGTTGGTGGTAACGTTGTATATTATCATTTTTACTGTTGATTTGGTTATTTGTTTAATCGGTTAATCGTTAATTCAGTTAAACAAATAAACAGTTAACCCATTAACCTTTTTACAGTTCTTTATCTCCTCGCAATTTTCGGTATTTTTTTCGAGCATCCACAAAGTAAATACTGTCTTGATGATTGAAAATTATTTTCTCGTAAAGCGGCTTTGCTTTTTCAGGTTGTTGTAAGGTATTGTTATAAATTTCTGCCGAAAAATATAGCGCTTCGTCTATATATATTCCGTCACCGTGTTGCGCTATGATATTTTGATATTGGGCTAAAGCCAAATTATATTCGCCTTGTTTTTCGTAAATTTTTCCTAAACGCAAGAAAGTTACTGCTTCAATCTGTTGTCCTTTGAAGCTTTTCAAAATTGCCTGAAACTGCGCAGTCGCCTCCTGATTTCTCTTTTGATACAAAAAATAATCGCCTTTGCCAAATTGTTTCAAAGCAGTTTGTGTCGAATCAGCAACGGTATTATCATTGATTAAAAGGAAATATTCTAAAGCATCATTAGCAATCAATTGCGCACTCGCCGACTTCAATGCCGCAAACTGTTTCAATGCCCAAACAAAATCTCCTTGAAAATAGCTGGTTTTAGCGGCTTTCAAACTTGCTTCGTGCGCTACGGCATTATTTTTTAAATTATCTTCAATTTGGGAATAATAAATCAATGCTTGATTGAATTTTTCTTCGAAAAGCAAAATATCTGCCAACTCCATTTTGGCTTGAGCCTCTTGATAATCATTTAATTGCATTTCTAGCGCTTTTTTTATTATGGCTTTTCCATCTTCGGGTTTTCGCAAATTGAAAGCCACGAAATGCGCCTGAATCAGTTGCAAAGAAAGCGTAAAAGGACTTATTTCAAATTGATTCAACAATGCAGTTAATGCTGTATTGATGGCTACAAAATCTTTTTCCTGCGCCTTGTTAATTTTCATTTCAATCAAATAGGAATTGGCTTGAATAAGTAACTCTAAATCCTTTGTGCTTTCCAGCACAAATCCCAAAATTTCTTTAGCGGTTTCGGTATCGTCTTCTTCGATAGTCAACTGGGCAAGATTAATAATGCTTGACAGCGATTCTGGATTGCGTTTATACACTGCTTTTTCCTGAATAAAGGCTTTTCCAAACTCTTTTTGTTGGACATAATACCAACTCAAATATTCGTTCCAAAAAACATCCTGATTCTTTTGAGCTCTTGTAATCAATGATTTTCGCAAGGTTTCGTTGAAGTTTTGGTCCCCATCTTCGACCATAAAACGCGCCAGTTGATTCTGGATTTGTATCGAATTTTGCGGATTGGCATAGGCTTCGTCAAGGAACGTGGAAATCATCATTTCAGTTTTTCCTAATTGTCCATAAAGCAGCGCCATTTGGTAATTGAAATTAAAATTTTGCTGCAATCCTAATGCTGTTTGATACGATTTCAAGGCATAATCCAACAATACTTTTCTCTCAAAAGAGTTGGCAATTCCATAAACCTCGTTTGGATTTTTCTTGATTCGGTCTATCGCCTCGTCGTACTGCTTTTTGGCGGAAGCATCGTTTTTTTGCAATTGGAAATTATACCCCAATTCGACCAAAAGATTGCCTTGTTTGTATTTGTCAAGTCGCTCTCGAATGGCTTTTTCGGCAACATCAAATTGTTGTAATTGCTGATAACAATCTATCGTTTTTTGGAAATACTGCGAATTTTGCGGTGTCGCTTTTAATAATTCTTCAAAACTGATTTTGGCTTTCTCGAAATCGCCTTTGTCAAAATAATACTGCGCCAATTGCTCGTTTTGCGAAAAACAAGCCAATGAAAAAAACAGGGCGATATGTAGAAATATTTTTTTCATTAATTGCAATTCTTTTATTAAAACATCAATTTTTATTAACCATATAAGGCATTAAGGTCATTAAAGTAAAATTAAGATATTACCAAAGACGGAATTCATTAAGGAAAAATATAATTCCAAAAATAATAAAACCTACACCAGCGATGTATCCTTTATATTTTGAGCTAAACAATCGGCTTTCTGGCAATTTATATGCGTATCGAAACATAAAAACACCAACTGTTATTAACAAAAGACCTTGAACAATAATTTTCCAAACTGTCACTGAATCCATAGTAGATACTATTTTTCAATCCTATTAAGATTATTCTTTTGTCATTTCGACCAACGGGAGAAATCTCATTAGTTGCTCTGGTTATGTGATTTCTCCTATCGTCGAAATGACAAATTATTTGAGTTTTAAATATATTCGAAAATTATCACACCCACTTAAATGCCCTTAAAAGCCTTATATGGTGAATTTTTAATTAATAATATCAAACCCACAGTAACTTCGCAAAACCTCAGGAATTACAATGCCTTCAGCGGTTTGGTAATTTTCTAAAATTCCTGCCAAAACTCTTGGCAAAGCCAATGAACTTCCGTTTAGAGTGTGTGCCAATTGGTTTTTTCCGTCTTTGTCCTTGAATCGCAATTTCAAACGATTTGCTTGGAAAGTTTCAAAATTAGAAACCGAACTTATTTCTAACCAACGTTCTTGCGCCGTAGAATACAATTCGAAATCATAGGTTAAAGCCGAGGTAAAACCCATATCTCCGCCACAAAGACGCAAAATTCTATACGGTAATTTTAATTCCTGCAAAATGCTCTTTACGTGTTCGACCATTCCTTCCAAGGCTTCATAAGACTTATCAGGATGTTCCACTCTAACGATTTCAACTTTATCAAATTGGTGCAAACGGTTCAATCCACGAACGTGAGCGCCATAAGAACCGGCTTCACGACGGAAACAAGGCGTGTACGCTGTGGTCAAAATCGGCAATTCGTTTTCGTTCAAAATTACATCACGAAACAAATTCGTTACCGGAACTTCTGCTGTTGGAATCAAATATAAATCATCAGTGGCGTCGTGGTACATTTGCCCTTCTTTGTCCGGCAATTGTCCCGTTCCATAAGCCGAAGCTTCGTTGACCATATGCGGCACTTGAACTTCATTGTAACCTGCGGCAGTATTCTTATCTAGAAAATAATTGATTAAGGCACGTTGCAACTTGGCGCCTTTTCCTTTGTAAACCGGAAATCCTGCACCAGTAATTTTGTTTCCCAATTCAAAATCGATGATGTCGTATTTTTTTACCAAATCCCAGTGTGGTTGGGCTCCTTCGTGCAAAACAGGAATTTCGCCTTCCTCAAAAACGTTCAGGTTTTCCTCTGGAGTTTTTCCTTCTGGAACAATATCCGCGGGAAGATTGGGTAAGGCATATAATTTTTCAGAAAGCTCTGCGGCAAGTTGATCAGCAGTTTCAGCTAGTGCTTTGCTTTTTTCTTTGAGTAAAATAGTTTTTTCTTTGAGAATAGCGGCTTTTGATTTTTCGCCTTTCTTCATCAATTCGCCAATGTCTTTGGACAATTTATTAGATTCTGATAAGATTCCGTCAAGCTCCACTTGCACGGCACGACGGCGTTCATCCAGTTGTACTACTTGTTGAACAACACTAGTGGCGTCCATATTTCTTTTTGCCAAAGCGGTAATTACTTTCTCTTGATTCTCTCTAATAAATGCAATTTGTAACATATCCTGATTTTTTAAACGCTAACTTTTATTATAATGGCAGCAAATTTAAGGAAATGTTTGATAGGAATAAGACAAAAGTTTTTTATGGAAAGCTATTTCACGAAGATTCACGAAAGAGTCACAAAGAATAACGAATTTTTTAAAAATTCTTGGCGTGTCGTTATAGTTTTTCTTAATAATTCATTGCGAAATTGTATTAAAAAGTCGTTACACCAAGAGTAACAAAGATTTACAGAAATTAGAAAAATGTGACAAAGGTTTGGGGGAATAAAAAAGCTACATCGATGAAAATGTAGCTTTATAAATATTGAAATGACAATTCTTTATTTCGTTTTCATTGGTGGCAAATCAAATGCTTTTGAATCACATTCAAAATTATTACGGTGTGAACCATCGCAAAAAGGTTTGTTCGATGACAATCCACAACGACAAAGTCCCAATGTTGTTCTTCCTTCTAGGCCATAAACATTGCCATCTTGATCCATTATTTCAAAATCCCCTTCGATTTTTATCGATCCGTTTTTATTGATTATTAGTCTTGTCTTGCTCATATCATTTTTAGTTTAATTAGGTCAAAGATTATGAAAATTATCCGTTCATACAAGATGGATCAAAATCCATCTCTACAAAATATACCGAACCTAAGGTTCTATTGGCTGGTCATTATTTTTTTGTTGATTCATTTTTATAACCAAAGCTTTCAATCGTAGCGCTTTTTCTTTTTTCTCTTCATGTAATTTAGCCTTTTTCCGATTGAGCAATTTGGTGTGCAAAGCCTTATTTTTAGTGTTTTTTTCGGGTCCCTTTGCCATAATTTATACTAATTTATGTTTGCAAATATAACCAAAGGGACGCATTAAATTATTGACAAAATATTGTCGACACACAAATGCCTTAGCCCTGATGGAAGGGAAAATCCTTTTTTGATAAAACGCAAAGCAAGTTTTATCAAAAAAGATTGGAATGACAGCAGGAAATAGCTCTTCAAAAACAAAAAATGGAATTTATTTACGCTAGTACCGACAAGTCGCGACTTGTCCCTATTATAAAAAATCTTATTTTTGCAGCAAATTAAACTGAATTATGTTACAGAATCCAAAAAGATATACCATTACGGCGGCATTGCCTTATACAAACGGACCAATTCACATTGGGCATTTAGCGGGTGTTTACGTGCCTTCGGATATTTATTCTCGTTATTTAAGATTGCAGGGAAGAGACGTTTTGTTTGTTTGCGGAAGCGACGAACACGGCGTGGCGATTTCGATGAAAGCCAAAAAAGAAGGGGTTTCACCTCAGGAAGTAATCGATAAATACGATGGAATTATCCGAAAATCGTTCTCTGATTTTGGAATTTCGTTTGATAACTACTCTAGAACTTCGGCTAAAATTCATCACGATACGGCTTCGGAATTTTTTAAAACGCTGTATGACAAAGGTGATTTCATCGAGGAAGTGACCGAACAATTATACGATGCGAAAGCAGACCAATTTTTGGCCGACCGTTTTGTTGTGGGAACTTGCCCAAAATGTAGCAATGAAGAAGCTTACGGCGACCAATGCGAAAAATGTGGCTCGACTTTGAACGCTACTGATTTGATTAATCCAAAATCGACCATTACCGGAGAAACTCCTATTATGAAATCGACCAAACACTGGTTTTTGCCTTTGGATCGTTATGAAGATTTCTTGAAAGAATGGATTCTCGTTGGACATAAAAATGATTGGAAACCCAACGTTTACGGACAAGTAAAATCGTGGATCGACGGCGGACTGGAACCTCGTGCGGTAACTCGAGACCTTGATTGGGGCATTGATGTTCCGGTTGAAGGTGCTGAAGGAAAAAAATTATATGTGTGGTTTGACGCGCCTATTGGATACATTTCATCTACAAAAGAATGGGCTTTGCGTGAAGGAAAAGATTGGGAACCGTACTGGAAAGATCAGGACACCAAACTAGTTCATTTCATCGGGAAAGACAATATTGTGTTTCATTGCATCATCTTTCCGGCGATGTTGAAAGCCGAAGGAAGTTATATTTTACCAGATAATGTGCCTGCCAATGAGTTCTTAAACTTGGAGGGAAATAAATTATCGACGTCTAAAAATTGGGCGGTTTGGTTGCACGAATATTTAGAAGAATTTCCGAATCAGCAAGATGTTTTGCGCTACGCTTTGACATCGAATGCGCCAGAGACTAAAGATAATGATTTTACCTGGAAAGATTTTCAGGCAAGAAACAACAATGAATTAGTTGCGATTTTTGGCAATTTCATTAATCGTGTGGTGGTTTTGACCAATAAATATTACGAAGGAATTGTACCAAGTCCAAACGAATTTTCGGAAGTGGATGACGCGACTTTAGCCGAATTGAAAGCGTATCCAGCCGTGATTTCGAGTTCGATTGAAAGATATAGATTCCGTGAAGCATTAAGCGAATTAATGAATGTTGCCCGATTGGGAAATAAATATCTCGCTGATGAGGAGCCTTGGAAAATGATAAAAACAGATCCAGCTCGTGTAGAAACCCAAATGTATGTGGCTTTGCAAATTGCCGCAGCTTTGAGCTCATTATGCGAACCTTTCTTACCATTTACTGCCACTAAATTATCTCGCATTCTTGTCATTCCGACGAAGGAGGAATCTCATCTTACCTGGAAATTAGTTTCAGAAACATCCGATTTGATTCCTGCAGGACACCAAATTGGCGAAGCCGAATTGCTTTTTGCCAAAATTGAAGACGAAGAAATCCAAAAACAAATAGACAAATTGGAAGCTACAAAAACGGCTAATTTAGCCGAAAACAAAGTGGTTGAACCACAAAAAGAATCCATTCAGTTTGATGATTTTGCTAAAATGGATTTACGTGTAGGTACAATAATCGAAGCTGAAAAAATGCCAAAAGCCAACAAATTATTGATTTTGAAAATTGACACAGGAATTGACGTTCGCACGATTGTTTCAGGAATTGCCGAGAGTTTTAAACCTGAAGATATTATTGGAAAACGCGTTACTGTTTTAGTAAATCTGGCTCCAAGAAATCTACGTGGCGTAGAAAGTCAAGGAATGATATTGATGACGAATAATGCCGAAGGAAAACTAGTTTTCGTAAATCCTGATGCTGATGGAGTGGCGAATGGAGAAACAATAAATTAAAGAAAATTAACCGCAGATTCGCAGATATTTTTTTCAGTATATGGATCTACAGTAAAACAGAAAATAATGAACCTAAAAGTAATTGCCTTCGACGCTGACGACACTTTATTTGTAAACGAACCTTATTTTCAGGAAACCGAACAGAAATTTTGTGGATTGATGAGCGATTATCTATCCCATCAAGGAATTTCACAGGAACTGTTTAAGGTTGAAATTGATAATTTAAAAATATATGGTTACGGCATCAAAGGGTATATTCTTTCAATGATTGAAGCTGCGATGAGAATTTCGAACAATACCATTCCTGTAGAGGTTATTGAAAAAATCCTAGAATACGGAAAAGAATTGCTCGAAAAACCCATTGAATTACTAGATGGTGTCGAAGAAACCTTGAAAGCTTTGCATGGAAAATACAAACTAGTAGTTGCCACTAAAGGCGATTTATTAGACCAACGCAGGAAATTACACGATTCTGGATTGGGCCATTATTTTCATCATATAGAAGTGATGTCAGACAAGCAGGAAAAAGATTATACAGATTTGTTGAAACGTCTGGAAATTCGGCCAGATGAGTTTTTTATGATTGGCAACTCCCTAAAATCGGATGTTTTGCCGGTTTTAGCCATTGGCGGACACGCCGTTCATATTCCTTTTCATACGACTTGGGCTCACGAAAAAATTGACTATAAAGTAGAGCATAAAAACTTCAATACTTACGAGAAAATGGCTGATGTTTTGAAAAAGTTACAATAATGAAAACCCTTTTAGACCTAGAAAATTGGAACCGAAAAGAACATTTTTTGTTTTTCAAACAAATGGAAGAACCCTTTTTCGGGTTAACTGTCGAAATAGATTGCACAAAAGCGTATGCAACTTCCAAACAATTGGGAACCTCTTTTTTCGTATATTATTTGCACAAAACCATAGTTGCTACAAATACAATTGAGTGCTTTCGTTATCGAATAATTGACGAAGCTATTTACGTCTACGAGAGCATTGATGTCTCAGCAACCATAATGCGTGAAGACAAGACATTTGGATTTTCGTTGATTGAATATTCCTCAAATTTTGAAGTTTTTGCCACCAATGCTTTTGAGGAAATCGAAAGAATTCAAAATACACCCGGACTTTTCACAAGAGAATTCGAAGAAATAAACGTAATTCATTTTTCGGCTGTGCCTTGGGTTAATTTCACTTCACTCGCTCATGCTAGAGGTTATTCTTTTCCGGATAGTTGTCCTAAAATTTCTTTTGGGAAAATGATCATCGATAAAGAGGGCAAAAGAACCATGTCGATGTCAATTCACGTTCATCACGGATTAATGGATGGCTTTCAGGTAGGACAATTTTTAGATTGCTTTCAGGAATTGATGAACAATTAAGAAGTGGTCAGTCGCAATGTAAAGTGTACAGTTTTTCTAGAATAAAAAAAAAGTCGCAATTTGCGAACAAATTATTGCTGCAAACTGCGACTACAAACTGATTCCTAATTTTATTTTCCTAAAAGAAGCACATCGTTCGCGAGGACTTCAGTTATATATCGCTTTTCTCCATTTTTATCATCATAACTTCTATGAGTTAGTTTTCCTTCAATGGCTATTTGAAGCCCTTTAGTTACATATTTTTCAATAATTTCAGCAGTTTTTCCCCAGGCAACTACTTTGTGCCATTCTGTTTGTTCTACTTTTTCTCCTTTGTCATTTTTATAACTATCGTTTGTGGCGATAGTTAAATTGGCTACTTTTTTTCCTCCATCAAGATTTTTGATTTCAGGATCATTACCTACGTTTCCGATTAACTGTACTGTGTTTTTCATTGCATTCATGGCGTGTAAAATTTAAATTGTTAGTATATATTTTGTTGAATTGTTCGTTCAAATCAACAGGGCAAAGATGCGACTGTACTAAAAATATATTCGGTTGATAACTACTTACTTTCGGTTGTAACTATTTGTAACCGTTTGTAAATGGAAATTAATTGTTATATTTGATTGATTTTTAGTGACTTATTAATTTTTTGATTGCTAACAAATTTCAAATAAAAATTATAAAAAAAGGATGATTTATAAAAAATTAAAATTTACCGACCTTCATTCTGGCGAAGAAGACAAACAAAAAGTTCTAGAAAATGTAAAATCTAATATTTCCTTTCGAGGTTCTAATCTTTGGATTTTGGCTTGTGCTATTGTAGTTGCTTCTATCGGATTGAATGTCAATTCGACAGCAGTAATTATTGGTGCAATGCTTATTTCCCCTTTAATGGGACCCATTATTGGCGCTGGATTTGGACTCGGAATGTATGATTCCGAATTGGTTAAAAAATCTTTAAAAAACCTCTTGATAGCCACAATCGTTAGTTTAGTCGTATCGACAACCTATTTTTATTTAAGTCCTTTCAAAGAAACACAATCGGAATTACTGGCGAGAACTTCTCCAAATATTTATGATTTATTAATAGCGTTTTTTGGCGGCCTTGTAGGTGTTATTGCCATCACAAGAGTCGAAAAAGGTAATCCGATTCCAGGAGTAGCCATCGCCACAGCATTGATGCCTCCGTTATGTACTGCAGGTTATGGATTGGCTATTGGCAACTATAAATTCTTTTTGGGCGCGTTGTTTTTATATACCATAAACTGTGTTTTTATCTGCATTTCGACCTTTCTAATTGTAAAATATTTAAAATATCCCGCCGTAAAACAAGTTAATGCCCAACGCCAAAAACAAATAAAATATGGAATTACAGCCTTGACATTGGTAATGTTGATTCCTAGTATATTTTTTGCCTACATCCTTGTTGAAGAAAAAAAAACCAACCAAAAAATCAATCTTTTTATTGAAAATGAATTTACAAATAAAGGCTATACTATTCTGTATAAAAAAATAAATCTGAAAGCTAATCCTAAAAAAATTGACCTTGCATTTTTAAGAAAAAAATTCGATACTGAAGAAATTAAGTCACTCAACAAATCCTTAATTAATTACAAAATTGAAAATACGAAATTGCATATCAGTCAAGATACAACCGATATTAAGAAATATATTTTTGACCAAATTAATTCTGGAAAGTCAAATTTGGATGCAAAAGATATAACAATAAACCAATTGAAAAATGAAATTGTAGCCAATAAATACAATAACAAAGCATTGCTGGATGAAATCAAAATTATTTTTCCTGAAATCGAAAACATCTCTCTTTCCAATCACAGTTTTAATAAAAATAACGATAGTTCCTATGTTCATCCCGTTTTGATTTATGAAAGTAAAACCACTTTATCCCAGCCTTCGAAATTAAAATTGAAATTGTGGTTACAAAAAAGGCTCTCAAAAGAAAAAATTGAAATTTATAAACAAGAGTCTAATTAATCGAAAAGATTTGATTCTAAAACTATAGAAAAATGAACCATCTTATCCTCGAAAAGCTAAAATTCCCGATAGGAAAACATCCAAAAATAGATGATGTAATCAAAAATGATTTAAAAACTTGGATAGCCACAATTGAAGTATTTCCGTCCAAAATAAGAGACCTGACTTCAACCCTTTCTGTCGAAGAATTGAATTGGATATATCGTCCAAAGGGTTGGAGTATCAAACAAGTGGTACATCATTGCGCGGACAGTCATATGAATAGTTTCATCCGATTTAAACTG
>CAMDGJ010000056.1 GCA_945897545.1 Flavobacterium psychrophilum | reverse complement strand
ATGAATATTCGTGAACTATTACTTTTGGATCTAGTTCTTTCAAAACATCTAATCCTTGTTGTGTAATCAAAACTTCGATTTTACGTCTATTTTCAGGGCAAACTTCTCGAGTCACGAAATTTTTCAATAATAATTTATCAACTAAACGAGTAGTATTGCTTGTTCTAGCCAACATTCGTTCCTGAATCAGAGACATATTTGCCGGATTCCCTTTTTGTCCTCTCAAAATACGTAGCACATTATATTGCTCACTTGATATATCGTATGACTTTAGAATTTCATTAAAACTATCGCTTATAACATTTTGTGTATGCAAAATATTCAGAATAATTTTTTTTGAAATATCCATTGGTGTTTTCGATTTTAAAACTTCTTCAATTTCCATATTTGTATATATGTAATTTGTTGGTACAAATGTAGTCTATTTTATATTTGTATATACAAGTTAATGTTATTTTTTTGTTAAATAAATAATTTCAGGTCAGCATCAAAAAAAATCATTGCCGTAAACACGAACTAATTATTTTCTATAAAACTGGTTTCTTTTTTACTGTAAAATAATTCTAAATTGAAATTTGATTTTATCATTTTTGTAATTAAAAACGATTAATTCCTTTAATTTTTTAGATTAGAAAATTAATAATAAATATGAGTTAATAATAATATTAGGCTCCTGTTGATATATATAATGCTGTTTTTTGCGATTTATTTGATGAATTCATTATTTGTATAGTTTTATGGTGATTCGAAAACGTTTTCTGAAAATTAATATCTAATTAACAGTTGTTTTATTATAGTTATGGTAAAACATTGTATTTTTACAAAAAAACACTACTATGGATTTAACACAAAAAGATTGGGTTGCTCAATTGGAAGCCGATGAAAACTCAGTATTATTAGATGTAAGGACCGAAGATGAATTTAATGAAGGAAGCATTCCTAATTCTATAAATTTTGATATTTATCAAGGTCAATTTTTTATGGATAATTTAGAAGCCTTAGACAAATCAAAGAATTATTATGTGTACTGTCGCTCGGGAGCTAGAAGCGCAAAAGCGTGTGAAATAATGAATTCTATTGGTTTTGAAAAAGCCTATAATTTGCTGGGTGGTTTTTTAGAATGGGATGGAGAAGTAGTTTAACCGTTACATTATCATTATTTTTGCCAATTTTTTAATTTAAAACATAATATATTTATAATGAATACAATACCCCAAGAATTTCAAATATCCTCTTTACTCAATCAAGAAACTTATCTTGTAGATGGAGAATTAAAAAAGTGGACCGGAGAAACATCTCCAGTTTATTCAACAATATCTTCTACAGAGGATTACAAACCTACTTTATTAGGAACCATCCCGTTTATGGGAGAAAAAGAAGCTATGGAAGCAGTTGACGCGGCTGATATTGCTTATAATAATGGTCAAGGATTGTGGCCAACGATGAAAGTAGTGGATCGAATCAAGTGTATGGAGAATTTTGTAACACAAATGAAAGCGACCCGTACTGAGGTTGTTAAGCTTTTGATGTGGGAAATTGGAAAAACATTGGGTGATTCAGAAAAAGAATTTGATAGAACCGTAGAATATATTTACGACACTATTGCAAGTTACAAAGAATTGAACAGTCGTAGTGCTCATTTTTCGAAAGTACAAGGGATTAATTCTATGGTGCGACGAGGACCATTAGGAGTGGTTTTGTGTCTTGGACCTTATAATTATCCTTTAAATGAGACCTTCTGCTTGTTGATTCCTGCATTGATAATGGGAAATCCCGTGATTTTCAAACCTGCAAAACTTGGAGTATTACTTATTTCTCCATTGTTAGAAGCATTTCAAAGTTGTTTCCCTAAAGGAGTAATTAATATTTTATATGGTCGTGGTCGCGAGGTTGCTTCACCAATTATGAAATCAGGTAGAGTATCTGTATTAGCATTAATTGGCAATAGTAAATCGGCGATTGCTTTACAAGATTTACATCCAAATAAAAATAGATTGCGTTTAATATTAGGATTAGAGGCAAAAAATCCAGCAATTATTTTACCGGATGCCAACTTAGATTTAGCTATTCAAGAATGTGTTACAGGATCGTTATCCTTTAATGGACAGCGTTGTACAGCATTGAAAGTATTGTATGTTCACGAAACAATTGTGGATGAATTTAATACCCGATTTGCCGCCAAAGTGGATGAACTAACTTATGGAAATCCTTGGGATAAAGGCGCATTTTTAACGCCATTACCCGAGAAAGAAAAACCTGCCTATATCCAAGATTTGATTGATGATGCTACAAGCAAGGGAGCTAAAGTGATTAATGCAAAAGGAGGGGAGCAGTTAGAGAATTTTATTTTTCCCGCTGTCTTGTATCCGGTAAATAAGGAAATGAAACTGTATCATGAAGAGCAGTTTGGTCCTGTTATTCCAATTATTTCATTCAAAAGCATACAAGAACCATTGAATGATATGGCAGAATCTAATTATGGACAACAAGTAAGTTTGTTTGGGCAAAACATAAAAAAAATCGCGCCACTGATTGATGCCTTGGTTAACATTGTTTGTAGAGTAAACTTGAATAGTTCTTGTCAACGTGGTCCTGATGTTTTGCCTTTTACTGGAAGAAAAGATTCGGCTGTCGGTACATTGAGTATTCATGATGCTTTGCGTTCTTTTTCAATAAGAACCTTCGTTGCATCGAAAGACAATGACTATAACAATGAAATTTTGCAATCATTATTAAATAGCAAAGAATCTAATTTTATTAATACCGATTATATTTTGTAATTAAAATTTAATATGACTTTTGACTTAAGGAGTCTTATTTTAAATATTCAAAGAGGATGATCATAGTGGTCATCCTTTTTTTTGTTATTATTTATTATAAACTAATTATTCTTTTAATATATTAGCCTTAAATTCATAATGTCCTATTATGCAGCATCTTCCAGAGTGTCAACTTATTTTGAATAAATTAAAAAATGAATTGCCTGTCAATCTGTATTATCATTCTATAGACCACACTCTTGATGTGTATCATTGCGCCGAGAGTATTGGCGCGGAAGAAGGAGTTGGTGATGCTGATATGAAACTACTACTCGTTGCTTCCATTTATCATGATGCCGGTTATCTTGAACAGTATCATGATCATGAACAAATCTCGTTTGATATAGCTCGAAAATATTTACCACAATTTAGTTATACCCAAAAGGATATTGACATCATTTGCAGAATTATTACAGCTACAAAAGTACCTCAGAGACCAAAAACCAATTTGGAAGAAGTCATTTGTGATGCGGATTTAAATTATCTAGGGAGGACCTATTTTTTTAGTATCGGAGACCGTCTTTATAGAGAAATGTTAGCCATTGGTTACATTAAAAATAAGGCTGAATGGAATAGAGTTCAGTTAGACTTTATGCAGCAACACCACTATTTTACACCAACAGGCATAAAACACAACAATTCACAAAAAGTAAAAAATATAATCTTAGTACAATCTAAAATCAAATAATGTGATGATAGGAAATAACATTCAACAAGGTATTATTGACGCAGTTTACATTAGCACGGGTATCTTGTTCTGCGGTTTTTCATTAAAAGGATTTTTGATACCTAATCATTTTTTTGATGGTGGAGTAACGGGTATTTCGTTGTTAATTCACGAATTATACCATTGGAATATTGGATTCGTAATTGTATTGGCAAACATTCCTTTTATAATCATTAGTGGATTTCTAATCAATAAAAATTTTGCTATTCGCACTTTTGTTGCTATTTTAGGTTTAGCAGTTTGCCTCCATTTTATTCCGTATCCACAGATCACTTCTGATAAATTCTTAGTTTCTATTTTTGGTGGTGTATTCTTAGGCTTAGGACTAGGATTAGTAATGAGAGGCGGTTCTGCACTTGATGGGATCGAAGTATTGGCACTTTATACCGGCAAACGCGTCAGTTTTACAATTAGCGAGATTATACTTGGCATCAACATTATTATCTTTTTAATTGCTGCTATAAAATTAGGTTTGCCTGTGGCACTTTATTCTATTTTAACTTATTACTCGGCTTCGCGTACTATTGATTTTGTAGTTGAAGGTCTAGAACAATATACAGGCGTTACTATAATATCAGGCGAAAGTGAAAAGATTAAAGAAGGTTTGGTGTTGGGATTAGGACGCGGAATTACCGTATATAAAGGCGAAAGAGGCTTTATGAAAGATAGTTATAAATTTAGCCAACCTGTTGACATTGTATTTACCGTTGTTACCCGAATGGAGTTAATACGCTTGAAAAACGTAGTGCAAAAAATAGACCCTAAAGCTTTTGTATTCACAAGTATTATTAAAGAAACTGCTGGTGGCATATTGAATCGTAAGATAAGGCATTAACTCTTTTTATGCTATAACCTCATAAGTGTTGACTGGTTTTGTTTTATTTTTTAGAATAACCTTTCTCCACACATTTAAAGGATTCTTAGGTTTTTAAATATACATCTACTGTGATGATGATTTGTTTTGCTTTGGCTATGGTTTGAAGACGTTGTGCAAACATTTACAGCATCCCTAATGACGGTATAGTTCAATCTTTTAACTATGCTGAACCGATAGTTCCGGATACCATTTCACCTTAATTGATACCAATAGAAATTTGTGGTTTGTATGTCTTATCTCCTTTTAATATAATTTCAATAATTATTTTATCTTTGATTGATGTATTTGTGAGAAATTAAATTTAAAAGGCAATGTATTATTCTTTATCTCGAAAATTGACTTTGATTTGCTAGAAATATTGAGTAAGTATTAAAAACAAAAAAGCCCGTAAATCCTATGATTTACGGGCTTTTAGTTCTATTTGAGCATAGAATTGTGGAGTCGCCGAGAATCGAACTCGGGTCCAAACAAGCAACTAAAGAGCTTTCTACACGTTTATTTCCTGATTGAGTTTTCGACTTTGTGCTCGGCCAGAAACAGCCACACATTGCTTATCTTCTTTAATTTCGAAATCCACCCGAAGCTTGTGGAAATCTAGGTTTAAATTTACGATTCACCTTTATCGACCGCTATAAACCAGAGCTTTCGAGGTAAATCCTGCTCTCCTATCTGATAGGAGCGAGGCTAATCTTACTATGATTCAGATTATGCAGCAAGAGCGTAGTTTCCTTCGCCGTGTATGTGTTTTGAAACCTTTTATTTACGAGAATTGTCCCAGTTCTCGGCGTGCTTACCGTTCAATTCGACTTGCTGTCAAAACCAGTCGACCCCATTTTTAAATTTCAGATTTCAGATTTGAGATTTGAGATTTGCAAAGATACATTATTCAATGGGATACTTCGTAAACAATTTTTCTAATTTCATCATAAAAATTATTCCGAATCATCGTCTAAATGAAATGGATAATTGCCAAATAATGCCGAAAGTTTTCGAACATTATAAGGGCTTTTTGAATACTTGTTTGAAAGTGCAATGATAGTAACGTTTTCTTTTCTTAAAGTGACATAGGATGTCGTACTGCCGTGCCACCAGCCATTGTGATAATATAAAGTTATGTCTGTATCCAATTCTGTCATTCGAATGCCAAGACCATAATTTCTTTTGCCTTTATGTTCATTGCTGTATCCAGTGTACACTTGTTCTAATAACTTAGGGTTCAAAAAAGTGGGCGCACTCCGCGCTCGGTCTAGTTTCAATAGATCGCGAGGTGTAGAATAAATGTTTTTATCCCCGTAAATGGCATCTAAAAAATCCAATCCTATTTCAACTTGATTTCCTTTATAGGATGGAACCACATTTTTCCTATCCTTTTTATAATCCATAGCATAGGTGTTTTTCATTTCAAGTGGCTTGAATATAATTTGATCTAACGCTTCTTTAAACGATAATTTGGTAATTTTCTCGACAATCAACGCCAGCATTACATAATTTGTATTGCAATACGCAAATCGAGTATCAGTTTTAGATTCTAAACCAATATCTTTGGTTGCCATAATGGTTAAAATATCTAGATTGGTCAGTGTGTTGTGTCTATCCCAAATCTCTTTTTTATCAGTAAAATAAGAATAACTTCGCATTCCGCTGCGATGGTTCAATAGCATTTTAATAGTGACATCAGGATATGGAAACTCCTTTAAAATGGTATTCACTTTTTGATCTAAATCTATTTTTTTTGCATTTATTAATTTTAAAACGGCAGTTGCCGTAATGACCTTGCTAACCGATGCAAGATGCAATGGAGTAGTGGGAGTTATTACTGTTTTGTCTCTAAAATTAGAAAATCCTTCATAGCGTTCATAAATGATTTGGCCGTTTTTAGCCACCAGGAAACTTCCGTTTAAGGAATTGTTGGGCCAGTTTTTATTGTAAAATGAATCGATTGATTTTCTTTTACTATTGATGTACTCGTAACTTAGTTTTGGAAGTTCGTTATTTAAAGGCTTCATTTTTGGCAAAACATCTTTTGGAAGTTGAGCGTCGTTTAGTTCAATTTTTTTTTCTTTGGTACAAGAACTTAAAATTAAAATCAAGAGAAGTATTTGAAGTATATTTGTGCTTTTTATGAAATTCATTTTCGTGTTGATAGAACGGCAAATATATAGAATCAATCTATTTAGATTGATGCTTTTTGACAACTTAACATTTTTTTATTAACATTTTGTGAAGTTTCTTTATACTATTAGTAATCAGCTCGAACTATTTTTTCCATCTAAAAACAAATCTATACAGACAAACAAAGATATAAAATTTGTTATATTTGTAACAAAAAAGATACATAAAGTTAAATTTATTAAAATATGAAATTCGGAATTATTAAAGAAAGAAAAAATCCACCTGATCGAAGAGTTGTATTTTCGCCCGATGAATTGGCGCGACTCAAACAACAATATCAAAATACTGCTGTAAAAGTGGAGAGTTCTGATATTAGAGTTTTTGCTGATGTTCAATATAAAAATATGGGGATTGAACTTGCAGATGACATCGGTGATTGTGATGTTTTTTTTGGAGTAAAAGAAATTCCAGTAGACTATTTAATCCCCAATAAATCGTACTTCATTTTTTCGCATACGCTGAAAAAACAACCCCATAACAGAAAATTGTTGCAAGCCATTCTTGAAAAAAATATTGATTTGTACGATCACGAAACTATTGTTGATAGTCATAATCATCGATTAATTGGTTTTGGTAAATACGCAGGAATTGTGGGCGCATACAATAGTATTCGGGCTTTTGGCATTAAATTCGAATTGTTCAAGCTGCCAAAAGTAGAAACACTTTCTGGAAAAGAAGCGTTAATTAGCCATTTGAAACGATTGATTTTGCCTCCTATAAAATTTGTGGTTACAGGAACAGGAAAAGTGGGATCTGGAGTCAAAGAAATCCTTGATGCGATTAAAATAAAAGAAGTTTCAGTAGAAAATTATTTGACAAAAAATTATACGCAAGCCGTTTACACCCAAATTGATGTATTGGATTATAATCACAGAATAGACGGAAGAATATTGGATTTCAATGATTTTTTTCAAAACCCCAAAGAGTACACTTCAAATTTTGAACGGTTTACCAAAGTGTCCGATATTTATATTACGGCACATTTTCAAGCCAATGAAGCTCCAAATATTCTCACCCGTGAAATGCTCCAGGCCAATGATTGTAAGCTAAAAGTCGTTGCAGACATCTCTTGCGACATTAACGGTTCCATAGCATGTTCATTAAGGTCATCAACCATTGCCGATCCCCTGTATGGTTATTTGCCCAGTGAAAACAAAGAAGTCGACGTTTTTCATCCTGCGGCAATTGTGGTAATGGCGGTTGATAATTTGCCTTGTGAATTGCCAAAAGATGCCAGCGAAGGTTTTGGAGAAATGTTTATGGAACACGTGATTCCCGCCTTTTTTAACGGAGACAAAGACGGAATTTTGGCACGTGCAAAAATGACCGAAAAAGGAAAACTTACTGCTCGATTCAGCTATTTACAGGATTATGTGGATGGTAAATAATTAGAAAACACAATTAATTTTATGTTTTGAATTGAAGCTTCTCCTTTGAGAAGCTTTTTTTTGTTTTTAAAATCAATAAATCTGTTTATATTTGAAAATAAATCATTCCATCTTGAAAACTGTATTTTTAAAATTTCTACTTTTCGGGCTTATATCTTTTCAACTTTGCTCTCAAGAGTTGCTTCCTTTTGTTGAAAACTACAGTAAATCAAATTATCAAGGAGACAATCAGATTTGGAATGTGGCTCAAGGGAATGACAAAGCAATTTACTTTGCCAATAACCATTATTTATTGCGGTATGATGGCGTGAAATGCGAGAAATATTTGCTACCCAATAAAACCATAATACGTTCTATAATGGTAGATGGCGACAAAATTTATTCAGGTTCATACAAAGAGTTTGGCTATTGGGTTCGAAAAGAAGGGAAAATGATTTACACCTCCATTTCGAATAGTACAACTGTTTTTGATGAGAAGGAAAATGAAGAAATTTGGAAAATCTTCAAGATCCAAAATACAATTTATTTTCAGTCTTTCAACGGAATTTTTCTTTATGATGGAAATAAAATTAAGAAAACACCGCTTCCATTTCTTATTTCCTACTGTTTTGTAATTGACAATCAATATTGCATCGCTAATCCTAATAAATGGGCAGGTTATTCAGATAAATGTTGGGGACTTACAGCCAGTTATACTAGAAACTCGGACGGTTCAACAGGTTATACCGCCCATCAACCATTGAATGATCCTGGAGTGATTTCGCCTACAGCTGCTTTATCTTCATTTCCATATACTCCTGTTGAAAGTATGAAATTTCTACTTTATTTATACAATGAAAAGAAAAGTACTTTGGTTGGAGTTGCAGGTCCTTATGATGCTTTTTCGCCACAATACAATTGGGTTACACCAAGATATTTGGCAATAGATCAAGGAACAATTGCTCCTATGATAGAAAATCATAGAACAGGATTGATTTGGAATTTATTTATGCAAACCCCAGAAGTTAGGGTTGGTTTAAAGAAATTAGGTTTTTCATCAACCCAACATAACTTTTAACATTAATTAATAAAAAATAGTATGAAAATTAAACTAATTATTCTCCTTGTGGGCTTTTCACTCATTGGCTACAGCCAAAAAAAAGCAGCTAAAGCCCCAGTCAAGATTAAACCCAAAGCGGAGTTCGTCGCCGATTTAATGTCAAAAATGACAATCGAAGAAAAAATCTATCAAACTGTTCAATTTACTTCGGACGGAACTGTTACCGGTCCAAAATCAGGGGATAATTTCATTACCCGTATTCAGCAAGGAAAAGTAGGCTCCATACTTAATGCGACAGGTGCTACGGCAACAAAAGAAATTCAACGAATTAATTTAGAGAATTCGAGGCTGAAAATTCCTTTGTTATTTGGCCATGACGTGATTCATGGGTACAAAACTATTTTTCCAATAAATTTAGGAATGGCTTCCTCTTGGGATCCAAAAGCAGTGGAATTAGCTGCTAGAGTTGCGGCAACCGAGGCTTCTTCGGGTGGCGTTCATTGGACATTTGCGCCTATGGTAGATATCGCTCGAGATGCTAGGTGGGGAAGAGTTTCTGAGGGTTCTGGCGAAGATAGTTTTCTAGGAATTCAAATGGCAGTTGCCAATGTGAAAGGATTTCAAGGTGATGATTTATCAAAAGCGAACACAATTTTGGCTTGTGCCAAACATTTTGCCGCTTATGGTGCTGCAGAATCCGGTAGAGATTACAACACTGTAGATATCTCAGAAAGAGTGTTGCGTGATACTTATTTACCTGCATTTAAAGCAACGGTTGATGCTGGCGTAAAAACATTTATGATGTCGTTTAACGAAATTTCTGGAGTTCCATCAACAGGAAGTAAATTCTTAATTCGAGATATTTTGAAAGGAGAATGGAAATTTGACGGACTTGTAGTTTCTGATTATACTGGTATCTTCGAAATGGTGGCTCACGGCTTTGCAACTGACGATAAAAATGCAGGGGAATTAGCTTTGAATGCAGGTGTTGATATCGATATGGTTGGAGCAACATATATGAATTATACGAAGCAATCTTATGATGAAGGTAAGGTTACTTTAGCTGAAATTGATGACGCTTGTAAAAGAATTTTAGATGCGAAATACGATTTGGGATTATTTGAAGATCCGTATCGGTATTCTGATGAAAAACGCGAGAAAGAAACAATATACAAACCAGAATTTTTAGAAGCCAGTTTAGAAGTAGCCAAAAAATCCTTGGTTTTATTAAAAAACAAGAACAATGTTTTGCCATTAAAAACCAATCAAAAAATTGCTTTTGTTGGACCTTTGGTTAGCGATGAGTATAATATGATAGGATCTTGGGCTGCACTTGGAGACCGAAACGGTTTTGCAACAAGCGTAAAAGAAGGGGTGACGAATTATTTGAAAAATGTTTCAAATGTTACTTTTGATCAAGGTGTCGAAATCCAAAGTGCCAAACGAGATATGATGCAAAAAGCATTGGATAATGCAAAAACTGCCGATGTTATTGTTGCCATTATGGGCGAAAGTGAAAATATGTCTGGTGAAGCTGCCTGTAGAACCAATATTGATTTGCCGGGATTACAAAAAGAATTCTTGTCCGAATTAAAAAAATTAGGCAAGCCAATTGTTTTAGTACTTCTTAACGGAAGACCTCTAACGCTTACTTGGGAAAATGACAATATGGATGCTATTTTAGAAGCTTGGTGGCCAGGAACTCGAGGTGGTGATGCCATTGCGCAAACACTTTACGGTTCCAACAATCCAAATGGCAAATTGCCTATTACATTCCCTAGAAATGTGGGTCAATTGCCATTGTATTACAATCATAAAAACACAGGAAGGCCATATCTAGGGCCTACTGACCCAGAACAAAAATACAAATCTCAATACATTGATGTAGGGAATAGTCCATTATATCCTTTCGGTTATGGATTGAGTTACACGACTTTTGAATATTCTAATATGAAAATTTCAAATGATAAAATCAAATTTGGTGAAAAACTAAAAGTGAGTGTAGATGTCAAAAATACTGGGAATTATGATGGTCAGGAAGTCGTTCAACTCTACATTCGAGATTTGGTAGGTTCTGTAACCCGACCTATGAAAGAACTAAAAGGATTCGAAAAGATTACATTAAAAATAGGAGAGACAAAATCAGTTTCATTCGAAATTTCATCCGAAGATTTGAAATTTTACAACATTGATATGAAAAACGTTGCCGAAGCAGGGAATTTTGAAGTTTTCGTTGGCGGAAATTCTGATACTGATAGGAAAGCGAATTTTGAATTGGTGAAATAAATTTTGTTTGGTTTATTTAGTAATTGACCTCTGGTAGAATAAATACTGGAGGTTTTTTCTAATTATTTTAATCTAAATGTTAACTTTACTTGTCTTTTTATAGGCATAGATAATCTATTATCTGTTTTTTGAAAAGAAAATTAATAAATTTTTTCCTTGTTAATTAATTGCATCAAACTATATAAAATGAAAACTTTAATAAACACTTTCATAATTATTCTGCTGTTCTTCTTTATGGTTACTATTCATCCTACTTATTCTCAAGTAATTGAAAATTATCAGGGAACGCCAATGAATATCAAAATATTGAATGGAGTTGAAGCCAAACTTGGCAATACAACAGTTATTAATAATAATATAAATGCAGTCACTTTTGTAGACGAACTTTTCCAAAACAGTTATAAACTTTACAAAGATATAAGAAAATCAAATGGAGTTTATCTTGACGCTTTGGCCCTGAACGGAGCTGGAGTAAAACCGGCCGCCATTGCCGCAAATGGAATTGGCTTAATGTCTTTGTGTATTGCTGATGCTATGTATGTGAAGACTGGTGATGCGGTTAATTGGGAAGCCACTGCAAATCAGGTTATTGCTACCACCCAAACGTTTATTGATTTTAAAAATAATGGAAAAATTAATGGAGCGGGAATGTTTCCTCGCTATTTTAGATGGGACAATGGGAGCCAAGACGGAACCTGGCCGTACGAATATAGCACGATTGATAATGCGATTTTTGCCATGGGATTGCATATGTGCAAGAACTATTTCTCGGGAAATCCAACAATTGTGTCAAATGTGAATACATTGCTCGGATCTATGGATTATACAAAAGCAATTTATACTAATCAAATTGCTATGGTTTTAGACCAATCAGGAAATACTGGGAGTGCATTTACCATTCCTTTTAACGAATATATGCTGGTGGCTTGGTTAGCCAAAAATGCAAACACTACGAATCCGGGTTATTCAAAATCTCAAACATTTTGGAATACTTATTTTGCCAATCCAACGACAGCCCCTATATCACGACCAAATTATGCTGGTTATACAACTCTTTCAGATGGTGGATATTTGTCATGCTTTATTCCTCAGTTTTGTTATTATTTCGTCAATATTTTTAAAAATGATGCTAATTATATGTCCTATTTTAATAATTGGTTGAATGCAGATAAATTGTATGCAACAAATAACGGTGCGCCAAATAGTTATGAATGGGGACTTGGAGCAGGTGAAATTCCCGGTGGAGGATATTCTGCCGACAAAATTAACGATAACCCTAATAAAATTGTTTCACCTCATATCATTGCAGGATTTAGCCCAATTTATTCCAATACTAAATCAGACCTATTAAGTCTGTATAATAATGGAAGTGGAGCTTCAATTTATAGTCTTCCCAGCAATACTACAAAAAAAGTTTTATGGCGGTATAAACGAAATGATACAGCCACAAGAGCATCATATATCCAAGCCATAGATTACTCCACGATGTTATTCGGATTAGCTTCATTGCCAGAAAATCTTGGGGTTAATTGGTTTTCATCTTACAACTGGCCATTGAATCTTCAAGGATTGTCCAATGATGAATTTTCTAATAAATCAGATAAAATTACTATTTATCCAAATCCTTTCGTCGAAAAAATTATAATTTCAGTCAAAGAAATAAAGGATGCAGAAATTAAAATCTTTGACGCTTCAGGCAAACAAATATTCGAAACCAAAATAAATAATTTATCCGAGACTATTTATATGCCAAAACAATTATCATCCGGTTTGTATATTCTCGAACTCAAAACAAACAATTATTCTGTTAGAGTTAAAATTATTAAAAAGTAATTCTTTTTAAACTCATGAAATTAAAATAACTGAATACAATGAAACGTTTTCTCCCTCTTTATCTTGTTTTTGTAGTGAACTTTGTTTTTTCACAAACTGTTACATCTCCTTCCAATAAAATCTTGGTGAAATTTAAATTAACGGATACTG
>CAMDGJ010000055.1 GCA_945897545.1 Flavobacterium psychrophilum | reverse complement strand
AAAAAGACTAAAACATTGGAACAGAAGTGGTAAATGTAGTAAAACCTTATACACCCACAATTTCTGATGCTTTCAAGGTAAAGGAAACTCCCGTTCTTGACGACGAAGGAAACTCAAAAAAAGAAACCATAAAATACAATATTTTTTCTTTTCCAGTAGCTTCTACTTTTACGCCATCAAAAGGAAAAGCGGAAGGCGTCGATAAAGAAGAACAAGCGCATTTATTTAATAATTACGCCACTTTCGGAGCTGGGAATTATGGAACATTCAACGCCGAATTATTCGTTTATCAAGAACTTGGCGCCAATGATTATGTAGGTGGAATGTTTCGTCACCTTTCCGCACAAGGCGGGATAAAGGAGGTTGAATTGACCAATAAATTTTTTGACACTTCCATTGATTTGACTTATGGAATTCGCGAAAGAGATTTGTCTTGGAACTTGGATTTGGGTTATCAAAACCAAATCTACAATTGGTATGGTCTACCGGCAGGTTTTGGCAGTTCTTTAATTCTAAATAACAGAGCAAATTTGATTGATGGAATCAACCCGCAACAAAGTTACAGCAACATTTATTTAGGAACTAAAATAGTTTTTAATGAAAGTATTTTAGAGGAAGCTAGCGTTAAATTTAACAATTTTTTGGATGCTTTTGGATCTTCGGAAAACAGATTTTACGTTAAACCTTCTCTGAAATTTAACATCAGTGATAAGGCAATAAATACGAATATTATTGTGGATTATGTTGGCGGAAAATTTAAAAAAGAATACTGGACCACAACCCCTATAAAATATGGTTTTACTAATTTTGGAATTGTGCCAAGTTTTGCAGTACAAGAAGCCGATTGGACAGTGAATATTGGCTTGGGGTTATTTTATAGCTTAGATGCTGAAAACAACGACAATAAATTTTTGGTTTATCCACAAATAAATGCTTCCTATAAAGTGGTCGGTGATTTGATGATTTTCTACGCAGGAGCTGAAGGGAATTTGAAACAAAATACCTATTCGGATTTTGTTGGTGAAAATCCTTTTTTATCACCTAATTTAGATATTAAACCAACAGACAAACAATATGATATTTTTGCCGGTTTGAAAGGGAAAATAGTCAATAACGTAAGCTACAATCTTAGGGCTTCATATATTAACGAAAGAAACAAGGCCTTTTTTAAAAGCAATGATTACAATGAAAACAGTACGAATGAAAACTATGCTTTCGGGAATTCTATGCAAGTGGTTTATGACGACACAAAAACAGTGAGTTTTTATGGCGAATTAAAAGCTGATATTTCAGATGATGTGACATTTGGAATTGACGGAACTTTTAGTAGTTATACGAATAAGTTTCAAGCTGAAGCCTGTAATTTACCTGCAGTAAAATTAAACGCAAAATTAGATTTCAACATAACCAAAAAGTGGTATGCTGGTGCAAATGTGTTTTATGTTGGGGAACGAAAAGATCAAAAATTGAATACAGATATTGTGTATGTTATAGCTCCAAGTCCAATTACTTTAGACAGTTATTTTGATGTAAATGCTCACGTTGGATTCAAATACAGCGATAGATTGACTGGTTTTTTGAGAGCTAATAACATCACGAATAAAGGCTATCAAAAATGGCTGGATTATCCAGTCCAGGGTTTTCAGTTGGTTTTAGGGGTTAATTATAAATTTGATTTTTAGATTTCTTGCCACGAAGACACGAAGGCGCAAAGTTTTATTTGTTTTTTTATAAGCAATCAAAAATAATTTCGTTTTCTTTGTGACTTAGAGCCTTTGTGGCAAAAAAAATATGACTTTCAAACAAAAAATACACCAACATTACCTTCAATTAGTCCAAGACAGAATCGATGTTTTCAAGGATATGATTGTGGCTTTGACCGAAGATTCAAAGAACGATGCCAAAGGTTCTGCCGGCGATAAACACGAAACCGCTTTGTCAATGATGCACATTGAGCAGGAAAAACTCAATCATAAATTGAAGGAAGTATTGGCTCAAAAAGCGGTTCTGGACAAAATTGATTCCACTACAATTGCCAAAACTATTATTGTAGGCAGCTTGGTCAAAGCCAACGGGATTTATCTTTATTTAAGTGCAGCACTTCCTAAAATTGCTGTTGATGGTATTAATGTTATTGCACTTTCTCCACAATCACCATTAGGCAATAAATTAATGGGGAATGAAGTGGGATTTTCTTTTGAGATTAATGGGACGAGGTATGTAATCCAGAATATCGAATAGAAAACCTTTTCACCAGTATTCCATCTTTACAATCAACAACCTCATTACCATTTTTACGCCTTTTCAGTTACATTTGAAATATAAAAACTCTATTTTAGTTATAATTTATAACTAAAAAACTTATTTATGTTTCTTGATTAAAACTAAAAACGCACCTTTGCCCCATCAAAATAAACAAAACAGTTAAAAAATATAATTATGTGCGGAATAGTATGTGCCTTTGATTTAAAACAAAAAACCGAAGTTTTAAGACCACAAGTATTGGAAATGTCCAAAATCATTCGTCATCGCGGACCGGATTGGAGTGGGATTTTTAGTAACGACAAGGCGATTATGTCTCACGAGCGTTTGGCGATTGTAGACCCGGCTTCGGGGAAACAACCTTTATTTAGTGAAGATGGAAATCTTGTTTTGGCTGCCAATGGCGAAATATACAACCACAGAGAATTGCGCAAACAATTTGAAGGGAAATATCACTTTAAAACCGAAAGTGACTGCGAAGTTATCTTGGCACTTTACAAAGAAAAAGGACCTCATTTTATTGATGAGATGAACGGAATCTTCGGTTTCGCTATTTATGATGTAGAAAAAGATGAATATTTTGTGGCGCGTGACCACATGGGAATTATTCCATTGTACATTGGTTGGGATCAACACGGAACTTTTTATGTGGCTTCAGAATTGAAAGCTTTAGAAGGCTATTGCACTAAAATCCAGTTGTTTCCTCCAGGACATTATATGTCAAGCAAAGATGGAGAATTTGTACAATGGTACAAAAGAGAATGGGTTGATTATGACGCTGTAAAAGATAACGAAACAAGCATTCAAGCTATAAAAGATTCACTTGAAGCTGCCGTTCACAGACAATTGATGAGTGATGTTCCTTATGGAGTATTGCTTTCAGGAGGATTAGATTCTTCGATTACTTCGGCTGTCGCCAAAAAATATGCGCAAAAACGTATTGAATCGGGTGATGTTGTAGATGCTTGGTATCCGCAATTACACTCTTTTTCTGTTGGATTAGAAGGTTCGCCAGATTTGGCTGCAGCCCAAAAAGTAGCAGATCATATCGGAACAATTCACCACGAAATTAAATTCACGATTCAAGAAGGTTTGGATGCAGTTAAAGATGTAATTTACAACCTTGAAACGTATGATGTAACTACCATTAGAGCCTCGACTCCAATGTGGTTAATGGCGAGAGTTATTAAATCTATGGGAATCAAAATGGTATTGTCTGGCGAAGGAGCAGATGAGCTTTTCGGAGGGTATTTGTATTTTCATAAAGCTCCAAACGCAAGAGAATTTCATGAAGAAAACGTTCGTAAATTAAGCAAATTACACATGTACGATTGTTTGCGTGCGAACAAAAGTTTAGCAGCATGGGGAATTGAAGGTCGTGTGCCGTTTTTAGATAAAGAATTTATGGATGTGGCGATGAGAATCAATCCACAAGATAAAATGATTAACAAAGAACATCCAATGGAAAAATGGGTGGTTCGTAAAGCCTTCGAAGATATGTTGCCAGAAAGCATAGCTTGGAGACAAAAAGAACAATTTAGTGACGGTGTTGGTTACGGTTGGATTGATACTTTGAAAGCGACTGTAGCGGTGGAAATTTCGGATGAGCAATTAGCGAATGCGAAATATAGATTCCCTTTGCAAACGCCAACTTCTAAAGAAGAATATTATTACCGTTCTATTTTTCATGAGCATTTTCCAAGTGATGCTGCTGCCTTATGTGTTCCTCAAGAAGCAAGTGTGGCTTGTAGTACAAAAATTGCTTTGGAATGGGATGAAGCATTCAAAAACATGAACGATCCATCAGGAAGAGCAGTAGCTAGTGTTCATGATGATGCTTATATAAAAGGATAAAAACAAAATTATATTTCAATATTTATTGTTTAAAAAACGTTCTCAATTAGAGAGCGTTTTTTATTGTAAAAAAAAGTCAAAAATGTTAATAACTTACCAACTTAAACCCTGATTTTGTCTATTAAATCCTATGCATTTTTATATATTTGCGTGTTATAAAAAAAATACATTTTTAGAGTAAATTTATATGAGCGAAGAAATTAAAAAAAACAATTATTCAGCAGATAGTATTCAGGCATTAGAAGGAATGGAACACGTAAGAATGCGACCATCAATGTATATTGGAGATGTGGGTGTAAGAGGTTTGCACCATTTAGTTTATGAGGTTGTCGATAACTCCATTGATGAAGCGATGGGAGGTCATTGTGATACCATTAGAGTGGATATAAATGAAGATGGGTCTGTTACCGTTGAAGATAACGGACGTGGAATTCCGGTAGACATACATAAAAAAGAAGGTGTTTCGGCTCTTGAAGTTGTAATGACTAAAATTGGTGCCGGAGGAAAATTTGACAAAGATTCTTATAAAGTTTCTGGAGGATTACACGGTGTTGGGGTTTCGGTAGTAAATGCATTATCCAAACATTTGAGAGCAACTGTTCACAGAGACGGAAAAGTGTATGAGCAAGAATATGAAAGAGGGAAATCTCTCTATCCTGTAAAACAAATCGGAGAAACTACAAAAAGAGGGACAATCGTTACTTTTTATCCTGACCCAGTAATTTTTACCCAAACTGTTGACTTTACATACGATACTTTATCGTCTAGAATGCGTGAGTTATCCTATCTTAACAAAGGGATTACCATCACTTTTACTGACAAAAGAGAAGTGGATAAAGACGGGAATTTTGTTTCAGAAATTTTCCACTCGACCGAGGGTTTAAAAGAATACGTTCGTTATTTAGATTCAAATAGAGAGCCAATTATTGCTCACGTTATTTCAATGAATTCTGAAAAAGGAGAAGTTCCGGTTGAGGTTGCCTTGATTTACAATACTAGTTACACCGAAAATATTTTTGCTTATGTAAATAATATCAATACGCACGAAGGAGGAACACACTTACAAGGTTTTAGGACAGGTTTGACCAGAGCCTTGAAGAAATATGCAGATTCTTCTGGAATGTTGGACAAATTGAAATTCGAAATTGCTGGAGATGACTTCCGTGAAGGGCTTACGGCTATTATTTCGGTAAAAGTTTCAGAGCCACAATTTGAAGGACAAACTAAAACAAAACTAGGAAATAGAGAAGTTGTTGCACCAGTAAGTCAAGCGGTGAGCGAAATGATAGAAAATTATTTGGAAGAAAATCCTAATGATGCCCGAATTATTGTTCAAAAAGTTATTCTTGCTGCTCAGGCGCGTCACGCTGCTAAAAAAGCGCGTGAAATGGTACAGCGCAAAACCGTAATGGGTGGTGGCGGATTACCTGGAAAATTATCGGATTGCTCCGAACAAGATCCTCATAAATGTGAAGTGTATCTTGTCGAGGGAGATTCGGCTGGTGGAACAGCAAAACAAGGTCGAGATAGAGCATTTCAGGCGATTTTACCCTTGCGTGGTAAAATTTTGAATGTAGAAAAAGCGATGCACCACAAAGTTTTTGAAAACGAAGAAATTCGAAATATATTTACTGCGCTTGGAGTAACCATAGGAACTGAAGAAGACAGTAAGGCGTTAAATATTACAAAATTGCGTTACCATAAAGTAATTATTATGTGTGATGCCGATGTCGATGGTAGCCACATTTCTACTTTAATCTTGACATTTTTCTTCCGTTTTATGAAAGAATTAATCGAAGAAGGACACGTTTACATTGCGGCTCCACCTTTGTATTTAGTGAAAAAAGGGAATAAAAAAGAATACGCTTGGAACGACGATCAACGTGATCAAGCCAATGCAAGAATGGGCGGAAGCGCAGCTATTCAGCGTTATAAAGGTCTTGGAGAAATGAACGCAGAGCAATTGTGGGAAACAACAATGGATCCTAGTTTCAGAACTTTACGTCAAATTACTATTGATAGCCTTGCCGAAGCAGACCGAGTTTTCTCGATGCTGATGGGCGATGAGGTGCCACCAAGAAGAGAATTTATTGAGAAAAATGCAGTGTATGCTAAAATTGATGCATAAACCAGATAGCAGAATTAAGACGGCAGTTTTCTGTAATTAATTTTAGGAGTAAATAAATCAACTCCAATCTCCTTCTCCTTCGGAGAGGGTTGGGGAGAGGAAAAAAAATAAAACAACAATAAACAACATATAAAAATGAAAGTTACAATTGTAGGAGCAGGAAATGTGGGAGCATCTTGCGCAGATTCAATTTCGTATAGAGGAATTGCAAGTGAAGTAGTATTATTAGATATTAGAGAAGGTTTTGCCGAAGGTAAAGCGATGGATTTGATGCAATGTGCAACAAATACTGGTTTTAATACGATAGTTACGGGTGTAACCAATGATTATTCTAAAACAGCCAATAGCAATGTCGTAGTAATCACTTCGGGAATTCCTAGAAAACCAGGAATGACTCGTGAAGAATTAATAGGTATTAATGCAGGAATTGTAAAATCGGTTGCAGACAATGTTTTGACACATTCTCCAAACGCGATTATCGTAGTCGTTTCAAACCCAATGGATACGATGACATATTTGACATTGAAAGCGACAGGTTTGCCAAAAAATAGAATAATAGGAATGGGTGGAGCGCTTGATAGCTCTCGTTTTAGATATTATTTGTCAAAAGCATTGGACAAACCATCAAATGATGTTTCTGCAATGGTTATTGGTGGTCACGGTGATACGACAATGATTCCTTTGACAAGATTAGCTTCTTATAATGGTATTCCTGTTTCTGAATTTTTATCAGAAGAGGAATTAGCTAAAGTCGCTGCTGATACAATGGTTGGTGGAGCTACATTAACTGGGCTTTTAGGAACATCTGCGTGGTATGCGCCGGGAGCTTCTGTTGCCTATTTAGTAGACAGTATTTTGAACGATCAAAAGAAAATGATTGCTTGTTCCGTAATGTTAGATGGAGAATATGGCCAAAGCGATATTTGTATTGGTGTTCCATGTATTATTGGAAAAAATGGAATCGAACAAATTCTTGATATTAAGTTAAGCGATGCTGAAAAAGCGGCTTTCGCCAAAAGTGCTGATGCAGTCAGAAATATGAATGCTGACCTAAAATCAGTGTTAGTATAATAATATAGGTACAAAAAAGAGAAGACTGCACTTTTGCAGTCTTTTTTTTGACATTAATCAATAAATAAATTGGTTAATGTTAACGTTAATTATATATTTGCTCGGTCAAAAAAAAAAATGAGGTAATTCACGACGTTTTATTTTTTTATAAAAATGGATGTGAGGGACTGCTTTATAAGGGTTTAAACCAAAAAAACATACAATAAATAATTAATTTTTAGTAATAATGCAGAATAAAGGACTTATTAAATTTTTCGCAATTCTATTTGCATTGGTAAGCATTTACCAACTTTCTTTCACTTTCGTTTCAAGCAAAGTCAAAAACGATGCAAAATCTTTTGCTGGTGGAAATCCCGAGAAAGAATTAAAATATTTAGATTCCATTGGAAAAGAAAATGTTTTCAATCTTGGATTTACAAATTTTACTTTCAATGAAGTAAAAGACAAACAAATCAACAAAGGACTTGATTTAGAAGGTGGTATCAACGTGATATTACAAATATCAGTACAAGATGTTTTGAAAGGATTATCCAATAATTCTAAAAACCCGGTTTTCAACAAATCTTTGGCTGATGCAACCGCAAACCAAAAAGGAAATCAAACGTATATCGATGCTTTTTTCGAAGCTTTCGAAGCGAATTCAAGAGGAACAGTTAAACTGGCTTCTCCCGATATTTTTGCAAACAGAACGTTGCAAGGTGAAGGTGGAATTGATTTTCAAATGAACGATGCTCAGGCTCAAAAAGTAATCAAAAGAAAAGTTGATGAATCAGTAGAAAGTGCTTTTGGAGTATTGAGAAAACGTATCGATAAATTTGGTGTTACACAACCTAATATTCAAAAACTAGGAGAGTCTGGAAGGATCCTTGTAGAACTTCCTGGTGCAAAAGATGTCGATAGAATCAAGAAATTATTACAAAGTACGGCTCAATTAGAGTTTTGGGAAACGTATAAGGTAGAAGAAATTGGTAATTTCTTGATGACTGCAAACGAGGCATTGAAAAAAACTGAAATCAAAACTCCAGAAGTTAAAGCTGTTGTAAAGGATACTTTAAGTGCTTTATTAACAGATAAAAAAGATACTGCTGTAGCTAAAAAAGGAAACAATCCTTTACTTGATAAAATTATCCAACAAGGCGGCGGACCCGTTTTAGGTATGTTTTCACCAAAAGACACTGCAGCTGTTGGAGGTTATTTGCGACGAGCTGACATTAGAGTTTTATTGGCGGCAGACCAAAAATTTGCAAGATTTGTTTGGGGAAAACCAACAACTCTTAAAGATGACAAAGGAAAAGAAATTGACGCTGTTGAACTATATGCCTTAAAAGGAAATAGAGACAACGTGGCTTCAATGGGTGGCGGAGTAGTGACTGATGCAAAAGATTCTTTTGATCAATTAGGGAAACCTTCTGTAACTATGCAAATGAATGGTCAAGGAGCCAAAGCTTGGGAAGAATTAACGGGTAGAGCTTATACTCAAAAAACCAATATTGCTATTGTTTTAGATAACATTGTATATTCTGCACCAGGTGTTTCTAGCGGTCCTATTTCGGGAGGAAGATCTGAAATTTCAGGTGTTTTTGAAATCGCGGAAACAAAAGATTTAGCTAACGTTCTTAGAGCTGGTAAGCTTCCTGCCGCAGCTGATATTATTCAATCGGAAGTAGTTGGACCATCCTTAGGACAAGAAGCGATTGATAATGGAACTAATTCTGCTATTTTAGGATTGTTATTAGTTTCACTTTGGATGATGATTTATTATGGACGAGCGGGTTGGTATGCAAATATAGCATTAGCAGTCAACTTATTATTCTTGTTCGGAATTTTAGCAAGTATCGGTGCTGTACTTACTTTGCCTGGTATTGCTGGTATCGTTTTGACAATGGGAACTGCTGTGGATGCCAATATCATTATTTATGAAAGAGCAAAAGAAGAACTGCGTTCTGGTAAATCATTAGGTGAAGCTGTTGAAGCTTCATATAGTTGGAAAGGGGCAATGCGTTCTATTGTTGATGCAAACGTTACCCACATTTTGACTGGTGGTGTATTATTTATTTTTGGTTCAGGACCAATTAAAGGTTTTGCAACGACATTATTAATTGGTATCATAACCTCTTTGTTTACTTCAATTTTTATTGCAAGAATATTTATCGACAGAAGAATAAGTAAAAACTTAAACTTGTCATTTGTAACTAATTTTTCTAAAAATTTCTTTACGAATTTCCACTTTGATTTCTTGAAAATCAAAAAATGGACTTATGGATTCTCTGCTCTTGTAACTATTGTCAGTATTTATTCATTGGCTACAAATGGTTTAGACCAAGGTGTTGATTTTGTTGGAGGAAGAACTTTCCAAATCCGATTTGAAAAGCCGGTTGAAGTTGAGGGTGTAAAAGCAGAATTAGCTAAAGTTTTTGATGGTAGTGCCGAAGTAAAGATCTTTGGTAAAGACGATCAATTAAAAATTACAACTAAATATAAGGTGCAAGAAAACGGCAGTCAGGCTGACGAAGAAGTAAATAAGTTGTTGTTCGATAATTTGAAGAAACATTATTCTGCCGGAATGACTTACGATAAGTTTGTCAATGCTTACGATGGAAAAAAACTTGGTATTATGCAGGCTTCAAAAGTAGGTCCTACAATTGCCGAGGATATTAAAACTAACTCATACTGGGCAGTTATTGGTGCTATGCTTATTGTAGGTTTGTATTTGGTGATCAGTTTCAGAAAATGGCAGTACAGTTTGGGTGCAATTGCTGCAGTAGTACATGATGTAATATTTGTATTAGGAATCTACTCGTTATGTTATAAATTCATGCCTTTTGGAATGGAGATAGATCAACACTTTATTGCTGCGATTCTAACCGTTATTGGGTATTCTATGAATGATACTGTAATTGTATTTGACAGAGTACGTGAATTTTTAGGAGCCAAAAAAGCCAAAGGAGATTTCAATAGTATTGTAAACCAATCGATTAACAGTACAATGTCTAGAACAATCAATACCTCATTAACGATGATTATGGTATTGTTGATTATGTTTATCTTTGGTGGTGAATCAATTCGTGGATTTATCTTCGCTATGCTTATAGGTATTATTGTGGGAACTTATTCCTCATTATTTATAGCTACTCCTGTATTGTGTGATACAATGTCAGAGGAAGAACATAAAAGAATTGAAAGTGAACACAATTCTGAATCAAATTAAATTTTTAAATTTCTATAAAAGATCCGAATTTTTTCGGGTCTTTTTTGTTTAATACTATTTTTAATATTTGTCAATTTTTTTTAAAAGTTGGACAATAATTATAGAATTAGTTCTGTCGGAGAGTCAAATTTTATATATTTAGCTACTATTGCGATAATTAGACCCTTTTTTAAAGCAAATTAATGCCTTTGATGATGAGAAATATTAGTGATCCTTTCTTATTTATATTTATTTTCTTTAGTATTAGTCATGGGAATTCACAAAACTTACTGACTAATAGAGATTTTGAATTGGGTGGAAGTGGTGTTGGTTTTATGGCCGGTGGCTTTCCAACTTATAGCTTAGCAACAATAGCAGGTACGAGTGTTCCCGGTAATTATTCCTTTGTGACCGATCCAAGTGTAATGAATTCTTCATTTATTTCAGGAGATACTATTTTTATGAACCTAAATTGGGTTAACTTACCTTTTTTGAGGTTCACCAACCTTTTCAAAAAATAAATAAAATGATTAGACATCTTACAGTATTATTTTTAATCTTATTAACGAATTTTTCCTTTGGTCAGAGGACGATCATTTTGACTCAAACCCATGCTAATGCTATGAAAGGGATTGACAGAAAAGCTTGGGCTGGTTTAGGTAATACAGGTCCTCTCAGCGCTGGTTATGCTAATGACTTTACATTACCGGGAAAAATAAATCCTTCTGAAAAAATTACAGATGTAAAAGTAGAAATACAAATTACAAACTATACTAAATCTGGTGCTTGCCCTCATTTCAACACTTATTTCAATCTATTTTACGGATGTACTACATACAACTGTGGGTGCAACGTGTTTGCCAGCTAAAGTGATTGCAGAACCGTTTTACCCCCCCAATACACCTGGTACAACATTAAATTTTAATACTTGTGTTCCTATATTCAGCAATCTTGATTTTGGTGGAAATTTAAGTGTAGACATAATACCTGTTTCTAATCCTGGCTGCTATCCTGTTTTGAATGTCGAGTTAACTTATGAATATACAATAAAGGTAACAGTTACAACAACTGTTACTCCCTTAAAATTAGAAATTATAAATCCTGCACCAGTTTGCTCTGGTACCGTTGATATAACATCAACTGCCGTAACAGCAGGAAGTACACCAGGCACCATATTAACCTATTGGACTAATGCAGCTGCTACTACTGCGATATCAACTCCTAGCGCCATTACTACAAGCGGCACGTATTATATAAAAAGTACTCTAGGGGGTTGTTCAATAACTAAACCCGTTGCAGTAACCATAACTACAGCAACAGCGCCAACAGCAGTGGCACAAACATTTTGTAATTCTGCAACAGTGGCGAATTTAGTAACAACAGCAGGAACAAATATTCAATGGTACGCTGCTTTAACAGGTGGAACAGCATTGGCAGGAACAACTCCTTTGGTAACTGGAACAACGTATTATGCATCGCAAACAGTTGGCACTTGTGAAAGTACAAGAACGGCAGTTGCAGTAACCATAACTACAGCAACAGCACCAACAGCAGTAGCACCAACATTTTGTACATCAGCCACAGTTGCAAATTTAGTAGCAACAGGAACAGCTATTCAATGGTATGCTGCTGCAACAGGTGGAGCGTCTTTAGCGAGTACCACTGCTTTAGCGACAGGCACAACGTATTATGCATCGCAAACTGTAGGCACTTGTGAAAGTACAAGAACGGCAGTTGCAGTAACCATAACTACAGCAACAGCACCAACAGCAGTAGCACAAACTTTTTGTACTTCTGCTACCGTGACGAATTTAATTGCGACTGGAACAGCCATAAAATGGTATGCTGCTGCAACAGGCGGAGCGTCTTTAGCGAGTACCACTGCTTTAGCGACAGGCACAACGTATTATGCTTCGCAAACAGTTAGCGGGTGCGAAAGTGCAAGAACGGCAGTTGTTGTAACCATCACTCCAATACCAGCTCCAACAGCATCAACGCAAACATTTTGTACTGCTTCAACAGTGGCGAATTTAGTAGCCACAGGAACGGCAATAAAATGGTATGCCGATTTAACTGGTGGAACGGCATTAGCCACGACCACCAATGTTATATCAGGAACCTATTATGCTTCTCAAACTATAAATGGTTGTGAGAGTTCAAGAACGTCGGTGTTGGTAAAGGTTAATCCTAAAATAACGCCAACGTTCACGCAAGTGGCAGCGGTTTGTTCTGGAGAAACTATTGCTGACTTGCCAATAACATCGAACAATGGCATTTCAGGAACTTGGACACCATCTGGAACTATTGATACATCAGTTGTAGGAACATTACCTTATACTTTTATTCCAGATGCTGGGCAATGTGCTATCCCTCCAACAGCAATTAATATAACGGTTAATCCTAGTAATACTTTGACAAGCGTGAGTTATACTGTTACGGATGCTTTTGAAAATAATCAAATCATAACAGTTTTTGCAACTGCAACAGGCAATTATTTGTATCAATTGGATTCGGGACCCTCACAAACTATTCCGATTTTTGAAAATGTTTCCTCTGGGATACATACGATTACTGTGAGCGATGTTAATGGTTGTAGTGATTCAATATCAGTAAACGATATTTTAGTTATTAAACATCCCAAGTTTTTTACGCCAAATGGAGATGGATACAATGACGTTTGGAATATTACGAGTTTAAACAATCAATTAAATACAAGAATTTATATTTTTGATCGCTATGGCAAACTATTGAAGGATATTAATCCAAACGATGCTGGATGGGATGGGACTTATATCGGGCTACAAATGCCGGCTGGCGATTATTGGTTTACAGTTGATTATTTAGAGCTAAATATTCTTAAAAATTTTAAATCTCATTTCTCTTTAAAAAGATAAAAAAAATTCCTCGCCGCGGCGAGGGCACTGAAAAACCTCTCTTGTTTTGATCAGCGCGGTTTTCTAAAGAATAAAAAGACGCTTATAACAGGATTTTACACATCCGTTATAAGCGTTT
>CAMDGJ010000054.1 GCA_945897545.1 Flavobacterium psychrophilum | reverse complement strand
TCAATTGAAATTAAAAGGACACAAAATAGGGGGGTTTAACTGCGCCTTTAGCAGTAATATTCCCACGGGTTCTGGTTTGTCTTCTTCGGCAGCCTTAGAATGTGGATTTTTATTCGGAATTAACGAAATGTTTAATTTGGGATTAAAATCAATCGATATGGCTTTAATGGGACAAAGTGCAGAGCACTGGGTTGGCATTAATTGCGGTATCATGGATCAGTTTTCTAGTGTAATGGGATTGGAGAACAAAGTAATAAAAATTGATTGCCGTACTTTGGATTATACCTATCACGATGCTGATTTTGTTGATTATTCTTTAATCTTGTTTGATAGCAATGTAACACATTCCTTATTTACATCCGAATACAATAATCGACGTATCGAATGCAACGAAGGATTATGCATTATTAAAGAAAATTATCCTGAAATTGAAAGTTTCAGGGACTGCGATGTTGATCATTTGACTAGTTTGAAATCCAAAATGTCCGATAATGTCTTCAGAAGAAGTCTATATGTCATAAAAGAAATAAAACGTGTCATTCAAGCTTGTGCAGCCCTAGACAAAGGGGATATTAAAACATTAGGAAAATTAATGTTTGAAACCCATGAGGGATTGTCTATAGATTATGAAGTAAGTTGCGCCGAATTAGACTATCTAGTAGATTTGGCTAAGGCCGAAGAGGATGTCATTGGTTCTCGACTAATGGGAGGTGGTTTTGGTGGTTGCACCATCACTTTGGTAAAAAAGGGAAGCGAAAGTGCTGTAAAAGAGAAATTCACCAAATTATATGCAGACCAATTTGGCATAGATTTAAAAATTTACGATGTGAAAGTTTCTAACGGAACATCACTTTATAAAAACTAGTTAGTAATGAAAAAATTTGATATTTGCGAAGATCCGCACAGACGATTTAATCCTCTTATTAAGGAGTGGGTTTTGGTTTCACCACACCGAGCAAAGCGTCCTTGGCAAGGTCAAAATGAAACGATTGCGGATGATAAGAGACCAGAACACGACCCAAGTTGTTATTTATGCCCGGGTAACGTTCGTGCTAATGGAGAAATAAATCCACAATACGCAAGTTCCTTCGTTTTTGACAATGATTTTGCGGCTTTAAAACAAGAAGAAATCGAGTTTGACGAAAACTGTCAAGACAATTTCTTTAAAGCAAAACCAGAAAGAGGAATCTCTAGAGTGGTGTGTTTTTCACCAAAACACAACATCACTTTACCGGAAATGGATTTACCAACAATCGAAGAAATTATTCGTACTTGGCAAAGAGAATACACCGATTTAGGAAATGTTGATTACATTAATTATGTACAAATTTTTGAGAATAAAGGAAGCGTTATGGGGTGTAGTAATCCGCACCCACACGGACAAATTTGGGCTCAATCTTCATTACCAACTCAAATAGAAAAAACACAAAATAGCCTAAAAGGGTATTACGATAAATATGACAGCAATCTACTTTTGGACTATTTAAAAAAAGAATTAGAAGCCAAAGAACGAATTATCATAGAGAATGATCATTTTGTGGCCTTAGTCCCTTTTTGGGCAATTTGGCCTTTTGAAACAATGATTGTTTGCAAACGTCATGTTACAAAAATTACTGATTTTAATGCAGAAGAGGTGTCAGCATATGCAGTGATTTTAAAACAATTAACTGCGAAGTACGATAACCTTTTCGAAACTTCTTTCCCCTATTCTTCGGGAATTCATCAAGCGCCAACAGACGGAACAGAGCATCCTGAGTGGCATTTTCACATGCATTTTTATCCGCCTTTATTGCGTTCGGCTTCGGTCAAAAAATTTATGGTGGGATATGAAATGATGGGAGAATCACAACGCGATATTACACCTGAAAAAAGTGCCCAAATGTTAAGAGATTTGTCAGGCGTGCATTATAAAAGTAAATAAAAAATGAAAGTATTAGTAACTGGAGGTTTGGGGTTTATCGGTTCGCATACAGTAGTAGAGTTGCAAAATAAGGGTTTTGAAGTAGTGATTATTGACAATCTTTCCAACTCTTCTGAATCTGTTTTGAAAGGTATTGTAGCCATTACTGGTAAAAAACCCCTATTTGAAAAATTAGATCTAAGGGAAAAATCATTGGTACAAGCTTTTTTTAAAAAACACAATGATGTAAGTGGCGTAATTCACTTTGCGGCTTCAAAGGCAGTAGGCGAAAGCGTTACAAATCCATTGTTGTACTATGAAAACAACATTGCATCTCTGGTATATTTGTTGCAAGAATTACAACAAAAAGCGGAAGCTCATTTTATTTTCAGTTCTTCCTGCACGGTTTATGGTCAAGCCGATGTCATGCCAATTGATGAAAATGCACCCATCAAACCCGCTATGTCTCCCTATGGGAATACCAAACAAATAGGGGAAGAAATCATTACAGACGTTACAAAAGTGAGTAATATCAATGCCATTTTATTGCGATATTTTAATCCAATTGGATCACATCCTTCGGCAGAAATCGGAGAATTACCCATAGGTGTTCCCCAAAATTTAGTTCCGTTTATTACACAAACCGGAATGGGATTGCGAAAAGAATTAATGGTGTATGGTAATGATTATCCAACTCCGGACGGCACATGCATTCGTGATTATATTCACGTAGTCGATTTAGCCAAAGCACACGTGGTGGCTTTACAACGCCTTTTAGAAAATAAAAATGAAGATAAAGTAGAAATTTTCAACCTGGGAACTGGGGTTGGTAGTTCAGTTCTTGAAGTGATTTCCAGCTTTGAAAAAGTAAGCAGAAAGCCATTTCCATACAAAATAGCAGATAGGAGAGTTGGTGATGTCACCATGGCTTATGCTGCAACCGACAAAGCAAATACCATACTCGGATGGAAAACAGAATCGTCTTTGGATCAAGCAATAGAAAGCGCTTGGAACTGGGAGCAAAAAATTAGAAATTAAAAACAAACAACAGCAAATAATAATAATAACCAATTAACCAAATCAATTTATGAAAACATTACAACTTACCGATTATTTAGTCTTTCTAATATACTTTTTTATAGTATCTGGATATGGCTATTGGATTTACAAACGAAAACAAACGGCCAAACACTCTGCTTCGCATGATTACTTCTTGGCTGAAGGTTCTTTAACTTGGTGGGCAATTGGAACCTCATTAATTGCGTCCAATATTTCTTCTGAGCAATTTATTGCCATGTCAGGCAATGGGTTTAAAATGGGATTGGCTATTGCAAGCTATGAGTGGATGTCTGCATTGACATTAATTATTGTTGCCGTGTTTTTTATTCCCGTGTATTTAAAGAATAAAATTTACACGATGCCCCAGTTTTTGAGTGAAAGATACAATGGAGACATCGCCATGATTATGGCCGTTTTCTGGTTGTTACTTTATGTAATTGTAAACTTAACTTCTATTCTTTATCTAGGGGCATTAGCTATTAATGGTATTTCTGGAATAAATTTAGATTTGTGTATGTATGGACTAGCTTTCTTTGCTATTATTATTGCTTTGGGAGGTATGAAAGTAATCGGATATACCGATGTTATTCAAGTGGTTTTCCTAATTTTCGGTGGTTTGGTAACCACTTATTTAGCATTGGATAAAGTAGCTGAATTAAATGGACAACACGGAATGGTAGATGGTTTTAACTATATGATGAGTCAATCGGGAGATCATTTCCACATGATTTTCAAAAAGGATAGTCCTAACTTCCCTAGTTTACCAGGACTTACAGTATTACTTGGAGGGATGTGGATTGTAAATTTAAATTATTGGGGGTGTAATCAATACATTACTCAAAGAGCTTTAGGGGCTGATTTAAAAACGGCCAGAAGTGGTATTCTATTTGCAGCTTTCTTAAAATTATTGATGCCTGTTATTGTGGTTTTACCGGGTATTGCTGCTTATGTCATTTATATGAAAGGGGGCTTGCAAACAGAATTGCTTGGGCCTGACGGGGTTTTAAATCCAGACCGTTCTTATCCTGTATTATTAAATTTATTGCCTGTAGGTTTAAAAGGCTTGTCTTTTGCCGCTTTAACGGCTGCAGTTGTAGCTTCTTTAGCAGGTAAAGTAAATAGTATTGCAACAATTTTCACTTTGGATATTTTCAAGAAAAAAATTGACGTAAATGCTAGTGAAAAGAAAATGGTTAGAGTAGGTAAATTAACGGTTTTAATAGCAATGCTCTTGGCAGTTATCATTGCACCGCATTTAGGAATTGACAAAAAAGGAGGATTCGAATTTATTCAAGAATATACAGGATTTGTGAGTCCCGGTATTTTTGCCATGTTTATTTTAGGATTCTTCTGGAAAAAAACAAGTTCAAATGCTGCCATGTTTGCAACCATTGGAGGTTTCATATTGTCAGTACTATTTAAGTTTTTACCCAATTGGATGAATTTAGAATTTTTACATGCATCAGGTTTTTCTGCACTAGTAACCCAAGAGGACGGAACAAGTTTATATGAAATTCCATTCATTGATCGTATGGGTTTTGTTTTTGCAATATGCGTTGTTCTTATGATAATGATTAGTTTATTGGATCAGAAACGTGGTTTGAAAACGAAAGGATTAGAAATTGATGCTTCCATGTTTAAAGTGAATAATGCCTTTTTAGCAGGAAGTTTACTAATAGGAGGTATTTTAGTAGCCTTGTATTCTATATTTTGGTAGAAAATAGTTAGTTTTTATAGTTCAAAGCCCCATTATTTGCGTGATGGGGCTTTTTTTGGTTTAAATTGCACTGAAGAAATATTGAATAATTAAGATTAAAATTTTGAAGATATTTGAAACAAAAAGACCAAGTGTATGAGACTTTTTGAACAACCGAAAGTTGTCTAAAATAGTTAAATTTGTAGTTTATTTATAAAAGCGAAATTGACAAAGTATACTTTACTTATTCTTCTAACTATTTTTTTGTTTGTATCCTTTGCCTACAGTCAAAAATTCGTCTATGAGAAAGGACCATTGGAGTTAAAAACTAATTCCTTAGAAGATGGGTTAGGACAATTTGTAACTGCCGATTTGCCCAATTTCACCCCTAAAAACACTATGGCACTAAAACCAGAAGCCACAGCTTTGACCAAAAAAATGTGGGCAATTGCCCTGCACGATGTAGAACTCAATTTGATTACCAACGATTATGGAACCTATTTTGCAGCCGGACGACGGTACACCGATCGTGTTTATACCCGTGACATCTCTTATGCAGGAATTTTGGGTCTTAATGCCGTTTATCCCAAAGAGATGATGAAATCCCTTCGGGTAACGAGAAATGTAGTGACTAAAATGGGATACAAAGTTTCAACAGAAGAGGTAATTAAAGAAATCGATGCTCCTTGGGAAGCAATTACAGACGATAGGAAACAAATTATGGCTCAGTTCAAAAGCAACAGTATCACACGCCGAACTGATGATGTAGTTTGGATTTGGGCTACAAATGATTTATTTAAAAGCCATCCTGAAGTAGCCGATTGGAATTGGTTTTATACCAATGGGAAAAGTAATTTTGACACCCTTTATGCTCCTTGGTTTGATAAAACAGATGGTTTGTACAAAGGTCAAAACACTTTTCAGGACTTGCAATCCGATGGCTATCCAGAGGGTTATTCCCAGGCTGATTGCGTATTGATAAAAAGTACTTCTACCAATTGTTTGTACTATAAAGCAATGCTGTCTCTAGCCAATGCTGCCCAAAAATGCAATTTGCACAAAGAATCTAAATCTTGGACCAAAAAAGCCGAATCGCTCAAAACGGCTATTCTCAAAGAATTACTACTGCCGGATGGCACCTTTACTTACTTTAAAGACAGAAACGGAAAAGTATTGCCGAACCAGCACGACCTGGGAACGGCTTTTGCAATACTGTTTGGGATCGTAAAAGGGGATGCCGCCAGAAAAGCGATTGATAATTATCCCTACAATCAATTCGGAATCCCTTTGATTTATCCGTTTTTAGGCGATGGAACAGGAGATCACAATGCCGCCGCCTGGCCCTTTTGCGATACTTTTTTCTTGCAAGCCAAGGAAATTGCCGATGGCAAAGATTATACAGCATACAATGCAGCACTACTGGCGCGAACGATGGGAACTAAATTCTCTGATAAACGCGATAAGGAATGGGGAGGTTTTGGTTCGTTTCACGAGAAAGTGCCATTGCCTTCAGGTTTAATTTCGGGTTCGGGTTCACAACTATGGACATCGGCAGCATTTATGAATGTTTGTTTGAGAGCTAATATTGTGGAGTTAAAATAATTAAAATGAAGTTTTTCTCAAAAATGGGTATTCAAGTTGTTGCTTTTAATACTATGCCCAATACTATTTATATAAAAACAATTGAAAAGAAGTAAAACAGCATTAAACCAAAAAATAAATATATATCCTTAAAATCAAATAATAAAGTAATGAATAGATTAAAAATAGTTTTCAGTTTAGTTCTTGTGTTGGTATTACCAAAACTTCTAGCCCAACCCCTGATTAAATATTCCAATGGCAATCCAGAATACAGTATTCAATGGAACAAACAATTTGCCCAAATTAATAATCTTTCACCTGAAATAGAAATAAACGATAAATGGGTTTCAGTTAAAGAATTTAAAAATATCCGTTGGGAGAAAAAAGAGGGTACTCGATTGAGTGAAGCGAATAATTATAATGGCAAAGTCGACTATTTATATCTTATTTGCGAGGACCATCCCTTAATTTCCAATTTTACAATTGTATTTGAATTAATCGAAGGACGTCCTTATTTAGTGATGAAATCTTCATTAAAAGCTTCGGAGAAATTCAAATTGGGCGGAATCAAGTTGTTCAATTCTGACAAAGAAAATATTGTTTTGCCTGGTAATAGCAAAGATTGGATGGTCTTTACCGAAAGCGCCTCTGCCCCGCATACAGGCGGATTGATGTATCCGTATCAATTGAATACAAAAAAGGCAAAAGAAGGAACGTACTCTAAAGCGCATACCGGAGTTTGGTTGAGTATGTTGGTTAACGACAAAAAAAATTGCGCATTTTCTTTTGCAAGTATAGCCAGTGAATTATGGCCTAATAATTTCAAATGGGAATTACCTGTTAAAGACGATGTCAATAAACTAAAAGTTTCTGCCCGAAGTGGTGCTATTTTCGAAAGAGAAAAAATTTGGGTTCCTGCTGGAAATACGATTACTACCGATGCTTTTTTGGTGGGCTATTGGGAAAATCAACGTCCAACAAATGTATTATTGGAAACAGGAAAAATTATGGGCGAAAATGTGCGAAAAGGAAAACCGATGCGCTTTCCAGAAGCAGGTTGGAGTTCTTGGCATTCGTATGAACGAACAATCACTGAACAATCATTTTTGACTTCGGCTGAATTTATTAACAAGAATCTCAAAGAATATGGTTGGAAACAAATTCAACTAGATGGCGGCTGGTGGACAGAACCTGGTCTTTATAGTGTTAATGATGTCGCTTTTCCTAATGGAATTCGATATCTGTCAGATTATGTAAATAAGTTGGGGCTTGACTTTGGTCTTCATGTAAGCCCATTACGAACAAACCCAAAAGACCCAATTAATGCTAAACATCCGGATTGGATTTTGAAACCTTTATACAATAAAAAAATAGCAAAAGGGGATGACGAAATGGCGACAACTGTTGGAACAGTTTATGTTGATGGAAGCCACCCTGAAGCGCCCGCTTTTTCAGCAGCGCGATACCAACAAATCGTTGAAGGCTACAGACCTTCGTTTATGAAATGGGACCACACTTATGGAGGTTTAGAAGAAGGGGTGCGATTTGATTCCACCATGACTTTTATGCAGGCGCACAATAAAACGATTCGTGCGATTAGAAGTGCTTTGCCTGATGATTTAATAGTGACGCGCAGTATGGGTTATGTATTTGGTGCTTTAGAATGTTATGATGCCATCCGAATAGGCAACGACATCAATCATCCTGGATATAAATCAGAAGCGGAACCGTTTACCAATATCACCTATGGCAAAACCTTAGGGACTATTGAAGATGAGAGAGTGGAAAAAGGCTTAATTCGATTCGCTCGTGCCGTAGCACAAAACTATTATATTCACAAAAATATTGCTATTGTAGATCCAGATGCTTTTTTTGTTTCGCCGCAATATACCATTGATGAAGCAAAATGCCACATGACTTTGGAAGCCATAATGGGGGGACTTTTCTTTTTTGGAGATAAAGTCGAATCACTCCCCGCTGAACGATTAGAATTATTAAAAAATAAGGATATTATCGCAGTGAATAAACTTGGCGTTCATGCCGTTCCTCTCGATTTATTTTCGGGGGTAGACATTCCAACCATTTGGAAATTAGAAACTAAAGACCGTCTTATCATTACCATATTCAACTGGATGGACAAGGACGTGACTAAAACATACAATCTAAAAACTGATTTCGAGTTAGATAATTCAAAATACAAATTGACTGAATTATGGACTCAAAAGAATTTCAAAATTGAGTCCAATAAGTTAACATTGGATCAACCTGCTCACACTGTTAAAATAATTGAGTTTGTGAAAAAATAATTTTCATTAACAAATAGTCCTAATAATTATTTAATTTCACTAAAAATTATAATAGGAAATTTTTTAGAAAACTATTCATGTGCTATTTCAAACCAATAACATTAATAGACAGTCTAACTTTTGTGAAATAAAATTTATGGAAAGAAGAAAATTTGTTTTAGATACTTTAAAAGCCATCCCACTTGTTTTAATCGCACCCAATTTATTTGCTTATTGTAGCAAAGATGTTAACATTACAAATCCCAATGGGAAAACCGTCCTTATAATTGGGGCAGGAATATCAGGACTTGCAGCCGCAAAAAAATTAAAAGATAATGGATTTACTGTAATTGTATTAGAAGCTCAAGAAAAAATTGGAGGACGACTTAGGACAGACAGAAGTATGGGAATTGCTTTTGACGAAGGTGCTAGTTGGATACATGGACCAAATGGAAACCCAATAACAAATTTAGCTTCGCAAGCAGGTGCAAATACGTACCTAACAGACGATGATAGTCTTAAGGTTTATGACAACAACGGAACAGCTTATTCCGATACTTTTCTTGATAGTCAATACACCCAATTTGAAAATGCACTAAATGCAGTTAGAGGTGCAGGGACAAAACAGCAGAGTTTTCAAACTATTTTTAACTCATTATATCCTACGCAAGCCAACAATAGGCTATGGAAATATATGCTTTCTGCTTATTTGGAATTTGATACAGGTGGTGATATTTCAAAATTATCTTCAAAATATTTTTATGATGATGAAGCGTTTTCTGGGAAAGATGTAATTGTTATCAATGGCTACGATAAAGTGGCAAATTTATTAGGACAAGATTTGGATATTAGATTGAACAGTAGAATTACAGAAATAAATTATAATTCAACAAAATCATTGGTTAAAGTAAACGAAAATTTAATTGAAGCAGATTATGTAATTGTTAGTGTGCCATTGGGAGTTTTGAAAAACAATAGTATTGCCTTTCAACCAAGTTTACCAGCAACAAAATTATCAGCTATTCAAAACATCCAAATGGGTAATGTAAACAAGTTTTTATTTATTTGGGACACACCGTTTTGGGACACGAATATACAATACATCGGCTATACGCCAGAAACAAAAGGCAAATTCAATTATTTAATGAATATGATGAAGTTTTTACCAACAACCAGCGGCTTAATGACATTTGCTTTTGGCGATTTCGCAACTGTTACCGAAACTATGACCGATGCCCAAATAATTAGTGAAGTGATGGCGCAACTGAAAACCATTTATGGAAATAGCATACCTAATCCGACAAATATGTTACGAACAAAATGGGGGCAAAACATCAATACTTTCGGTGCTTATTCTTTTGCAACAAATGGAACTACAAGTACCGATTTCGACACAATGGCTACAGAAATAAATAACAAATTATTTTTTGCGGGCGAGCATACTGAAAGAGAGTATCGAGGGACTGTACACGGAGCATATTTTAGTGGTATAAGAGAAGCGGATAAAATAATTGCATTATAAAAAAATGACAGATAACAGTTAGGTGGAAAGATTGTACAAAAACAGAATGGACTGGGAAAGCCCCTAAAGAAGCCAAAGACGAGTAAATAAATCTAATTTATTCGCTATCAATTAAAAATACAATACTGTTTTATAATTTAAACCATTAATAAATTTAACAGTCTTAAATCGAAAATAATAAAATTTTAATTATGAATAAATATAGTTTAGAAAGCTTTAATAGTACAAAAAAAATTATCCTTATTGCACTCGTTGCTTTCTCTAACTTAGCTGTAAGTCAGATAGGTCCGCAACCTAGCTCTTTTGGTGTTTGGGATCGTGGAGAAGCAATGGATATAAAAGAGTATCCATTTTTAAAAGGGACATCCTGTGATTTTCCTTGGAACGAAGTGGAGAAAACATCAGGGGTATATGACTGGTCTATATTAAATAAGGCCATTGAAAGAGCCTATAAAGAAAAAATTTCGTTATATATTTCGTTTGAGGCAGGACCAAAAACACCAGAATGGGTTTATGAAAAAGGGGTGCCTAAGGTAATCACAAATGCTACTAAAAACCCAGGAGCATTCGACCATTATCCTTATTATTTATCTCCAGAATATAAAAAGTATTATCACCGTTTTCTAACAGAAGTAGCTAAACATATTAGTAGCTTTTCTAAAGAGAAAATTAGAGCTATTTCATTTATTCAAGTTAAAACAGGATGTACAGGAGATGAGTGTGCTTATAAAGGCGAGCCAATAGATACAAATTATTCTTTACCTACGAAAAGTGCAAAATGGAGAGAATTCCGTCTTGAAACCTTTGCCTTACATGATCAATTGTTTGGTAAACAATCAGGATTGAATATTAGCATGCTTCTCAACAATATAGAACCTCAAAGTAAAGACGGAAAAAATAATTTTGTTCAAGAATGGGATTGGGCTATTAAGAACCTTAAAGATGGTTTTGGAATCAAAAATGGAGCACTTTCAAGAGGACATCATTTAAGTGGAGAAGTTGATGCAGTAAATACATTTTTGCCTTATCTAGTCGACCCAAAAGGAGTTACATTATTTCGTCGTTCCGAGATGGACCAATCCTGGACGCGTCCATGGTATCAACTAAATATTCAACTCAACTTTTATTGGGGAGCAATCAATGCCTTGAATGCAGGTCAAAGTGTTTGGGATGTTACAAGCGGCGCTTTGAAGGCTAGCAAGGAACAAGGATTTGATTATTCTTTCTATTTTTTCAATAAGTATGCCGGGCAAATATACCCTGAAACAGCGACCGATGCTTTTTGTGCTTTGCATAAAGGTTTGAATGCAGCCGATACAAAGGCTTATCCAGAGGACAAATATGGTAAAGCATCGCATGGAAATATGGAGCGTATGGAGAAAATCACTGCCGAATATGCGAAGTATGGAGCGGCTAACGACGATAAAAATGCACTCAAAATGGGGCAAGTGAAGCAACGTGGCGACCAAGTTGGTTTTAATGATGCGGGTTGGGAAATTTGGCCCGATAATTACTCCAGATTACTCTATCAAATTGAACCAGATGCTACTTCAATTCCATTATGGCGAGTAGGCGGACCTATCACGGCTATCTCTTCTATTTATTCAAGGTTTGCAAGAGGATTCGAACACGCAACGGGAAAAGATGCAATGTACTTTAAACTTCATGAAGGTTTTTCTAAAGATAATAAACCTAAAGTAATGTCGATAACTGTGGTTTGGTATGACGCCATTGAAGGTTCTAAATGGAAACTTGATTATGATGCAGGAACAAAAACCATGAAGACTGCAACGACAGTAACTGGAAAAGGAGACCAAAAATGGCATCATGAAGTGATAACGATCAAAGATGCCGTTTTCAAAAATGGAGGAACAAAAGGGGCTGATTTTGTACTATTGAATGCGGATGATAAAGATGATATATTTAGCCTAGTAGAAGTTCACCGCGGAGAACAAGAGCTTCCTTTATTAAGACCTCAAGAAGAGAATCGTGCTTTCAAGGGTAGTGCTAAAGGAACCAAATATAGCAAAGGCGAAAACGCAGTTGAGGGTGATAAAGAGAAGAAAGGGAAAAGAGAGAATAAAGAGGATAAATCAGAAAAAAGGGAAAAGAGAAAAAAAGATAAAAGTAATGATTAGTTCTATGAAACTTAAAAGAACTAAAAAAAGGGTTATTCTATTATTTTTTATATTCGGACTATCTCAATTGACATTTTCACAAATAAATGGAAATGAAAAAAAAGATTTTGAGCGACCACAGTGGGCGGGATTCTTTACCAATTGTAAAAGTGAAAAGATAGACACAGAGCGGTTTCCTTTCATTAAAGGAGCTGCCGATAGAGTTAAGTGGGCTGATATAGAGACAAGTCCAGAAGTGTATGACTGGTCGAAAATGGATTCTCAAATCCGAAATGCCGTAAAGGGGAAGTATTATTACTATTTCGTCTTGTGGACTGGTCCTCACTCACCAGAATGGATTTATGAACAAGGGGTTCCGAAAGTCGCTGTAAAAGGGGGCAAGGGAAAAGATTTTTTCCCCTATTACCTCGATCAAAACTACATCAATTACTTCCATCGTTTTATCGACAAGCTGGCGGATCATATTGCCTCACTTCCTGAAAAAGAGAGAAAGATCTTTGCATTTATACAGCCCGCATTTGGTTCGACGGGGGACAAGCAGCTCTACAAAGGTACACTCATTGACCAGAAATATAAAATTAGCGCTCAACAGTATTTAGAGTTTTGCAGCGGAGCTACGAAAAGGTTCTATGAAGCCTTCGATAAGCCAGAACTCAAACATATCCGATTCTTGTTTAATGTGGACGATGAGAGTAATCCTGCAGTACTGAAGGGTGCTAAGGGTGCTAAAGCAGGTGAACTACTTTACGCAAATTGGCTTCGCCAAAACTACCCGATTGAGCTCCGAAAACAGCAATTTACCATTGCCATTGGTTATCAGGCCAATGGTGAAATAAAGCAGGACACAGAACTTCGTCCTTCTTTTTACGGCCTAAACGGTAAGAAACCGGAGTTTGTGCGTGGCGAGTTTTCTAAATTCGCTCAAGGTGGAATATTTCAGGAAAATCCGGTTTGGAATTATTACTGGACCGCCATTTCCACGGTGGATCGGGGACTTGATCTTTGGGAGGTTGATTATAACACCGTTAAAACAGGCAAACACGATCAAGGGTTTGCTTTCGCTAGTCGCTATTCCTATTACAAACAACCACAGACCAGTCCGTATGCTTTTATCGCCCTTCGCGATGTGCTCGATAGTGCCGATACCGTTCGCTTTCCTGAGGAAAAATATGGGAAGGCTGCACAGAGCAACGCAGAGCGGGTGAATAAAATTGAACAAGAATTCAATACATACGGAGCGAAAGTTGGTGATCTGCATGCAGCAACTTCTCTCTCAGGATCCAATTATCTCTATGAAGCCAAGGCGATGAACGATGTAGGATTCGGGCTCATTGCCAGAAATTATAGCCGATTTATTAGACAGATTGACGCGAATGAAACTAGTGTCGGCTTATGGAGGGTTGGCCCCACAGATCAGCCCTATGGTCGCTATGCAAGAGGGTTTGAAAATTCAAGTGGGCGGAATCGGATGTGTTTTGATTTAGAGGATAATTTTCTTTTGACAGATGCTAAGGAGAAAA
>CAMDGJ010000053.1 GCA_945897545.1 Flavobacterium psychrophilum | reverse complement strand
AACAGTAACTGATGCTATAAATGCAGAACGTCAAAAAGAGGTTCAAGATATGCAAAAAAGAATCCAAGATTTTGGTCAGAATGCACAAAAAGAATTGCAACAAAAACAAGAAGAAATCACAAAGCCTATTTACGAGAAAGTAAGAGCTTCTATCCAAAAAGTAGGTAAAGCTCAAAAGTTTCAATATGTACTTGATGGATCTACTCTTTTACTTGCTGACGGTCCAAACTTAACTGCTGACGTAAAGAAAGATTTAGGTTTTTAAAAAGCCGCTAAAATTATAAGAAACGCTCAACCAAATTTTTGGATTGGGCGTTTTTTTATACTGGGAAATTTTTAGGTTTTTTAAAGTATAGCACTTAACTTTGTTTCTATGGAAGACAATCGACCTATCGGAATTTTTGACTCAGGTATTGGAGGAACATCCATTTGGTCAGCCATTCATCAGCTGCTTCCTCAAGAGAAAACCATCTATTTAGCTGACAGTAAAAACGCTCCGTATGGTCAGAAATCCAAAGCTGATATTATTTCGTTATGCATGAAAAACACGGATTTTTTACTTAAAATGGACTGCAAATTGATTGTAGTAGCTTGCAACACGGCCACAACAAATGCTATTCAAGAATTGAGAGCAAAATACGACGTTCCGTTTATTGGCATAGAACCCGCCATAAAACCCGCAGCAACAAATTCACAGACACAAACTATCGGGATATTGGCTACTCAAGGAACCTTAAACAGTACCCTTTTCAATAAAACTGCCGAGATGTATCAGGATATAAAGATAATTGAACAAGTGGGTCACGGTATAGTTCAACTCATAGAAAACGGGAATATCAATTCTCCCGAAATGACACAATTATTGAACTCTTACATCAAGCCAATGATTGAAGAAAATATCGATTACCTAGTTTTGGGTTGTAGTCATTATCCTTATTTAATCCCACAGATAAAAAAAATACTTCCATCTCACATTGAAATTATTGATTCAGGTGAAGCAGTGGCTAGGCAAGTTAAAAATATCTTAAGACAAAAAGTGGGGTTTTCGACTATTGAAAAAAATGAGCCAATATTTTACACAAACTCAAATCCAAAAGTGCTTTCTGAAATTCTAGAAAATAAATATAAAATAATTGAAAAAGATTTCTGAAGAATTTAAATTATTCCTCTTCTTTATACCATCCTGAATACATCACATAATTATTTGCAATACGAGATACTTCTCCAGCAAAATCAGACTGATTAATTTCCTTAACTTTTTTAGCAGGAATTCCAGCATAAATACTTCCAGATTCAACAACTGTGTTTTGAGTAATCACAGCTCCAGCAGCAATAATAGAATTACTTTCTACAATACAATTATCCATTATAATTGCTCCCATTCCTACAAGGACATTATCGTGAATCGTACAACCATGTACTATTGCGTTATGACCTATAGAAACATTATTGCCTATAATTGTGGGATGTTTTAGATAAGTACAATGAATAATCGCACCATCTTGAATATTTACTTTGTTGCCAATGGTAATAAAATTGACATCACCTCTCACAACAGCATTAAACCAAACACTACATAATTCACCAAAAGTAACATCACCAATAATAGTCGCATTTTCGGCAATGTAACAATCATCGGGAATGGAAGGAGTTTTTCCGTTTACAGATTTTATTAGCATTTTGAGGTATTTGGTTTCAAAACTAATTTATTGCAGGACAAGCACAGTCGTATTTCTCTCTTTTGCAAAACAAATCAATTCCCAACGTGATTTGATGAAAACCTCCAGTATCAAAATTCACTGGGCCTGAAAGATAAGAATAAGTATAAGCGAACATAAATTTATTAAAATTTACCCCTACGATTGGCGTAATGTACTGTAATTTTTGAGATGAAACTCCGCTTCCGCTTAAGTAATCAGCTCCATCAAAACTTCGACGATAGGACAAAGCAGCCCATAGTCTACCAAAATCAAAACTCTTATAGGCTTTCATATTAAAATCAATTGCTTTTTCACCTGTTTGATCAACCAATTGAAACATAAGAGAAGGTTCCCATAAGATTTTGTCCTTGTCACCAAAAACATAACCAGCACTTAAAATATATCTCCTCAAATTGGCACTTTCAAATTCGGAGTAAATTTTCCTATCGGTTTCAATTACATTTTGAATCGTTCCGTGAACATAAAAATCTAGATAATTATATGAAGCTCCTATGTCAAGATTAAAATAAGAAGCATCCTGAACAATAATTCCATTCACAATTGGATCAAAATCACCCGATTGCAACCACTCAGTTTCATCTAACTGACTTTGCAAAAAATTAGCACTAATACCAAAAGACAACTGATTCAAATCGATTTCGTGTCTCGAGAACATTAGATGATGTGCATAAGTCAGTTTCGCTCCTTTTTGTGAATGATACCCGTTTTTATCATTAAAAAGTATAATTCCTACTCCTGATTGTTCGCCTACTCTACCATTATAACTTAGTGTTTGCAATGCTGGAGCATCTGCTTGATCAAACCATTGTTTTCTGGCGGTTAATCTTAATTTATCGCAATTTGCCGCTCCAGCCATCGATGGATGAAGCAAGTAATAATTATCTGACAAGTAGTCAGAATAAACTGGAATCCCTTCTTGAGAGAAAGAATTTTGAACTATTAAAAATAGAACTATAAAGATTTTTAATTTTTGATACATTCAAATAATATTATATTTAGATAAGGGAGGCCACGCTACAATAACGCAAAACAGTGGAAAGGTATTTAACTAAAAACGGGTTTTAAGTTAATTTATTCTTTAAAAAATCAAATATAGGTATTAGTAGAAAATAACTTCGTTAAATTTGTAAAAAATAATAAAATATATGTCAAAAATAACCACCAAAGAAACGCAAAATCCAAGTATACTAAAATTTGAATTTGAAGATTTCATCACAAAAAATGAAATCTTTGAGTTCAAAAACATTGACGAAACTAAGAATTCTCCGTTGGCACAGCAATTATTTTACTTGCCATTTGTGAAAACAGTTTATATCTCTGGGAATTTCATTGCCATCGAAAAATTCAGTATTGTAGAATGGGATGATGTAAAAGACGCGGTCGCGGAACAAATCGAAACTTTTGTTACAAATGGCGGAATAATTATTACTCCTGATGAAAATACTTCCAAAAAACAACCCATAACCGTTTACGGAGAATCAACGCCAAATCCGGCTGCATTGAAATTTGTGGTGAGCAGAATGTTGACTAAAACTGCTATTGAATTTAAAAACATTGATCAAACTGCCGCATCTCCATTGGCCAAAGAACTATTCAAGTTTCCTTATGTGAAAGAGGTATTTATGGATGAAAATTATATTTCCATCACAAAATATGAGGTTAATAATTGGGAGGAAATCACTTTAGAGCTCAGAACTTTTATCAAACAATACATCGAAAACGGAGGAACTGTGTTAGATGAAAACTTGATCGCTGCTACAGTAGAACAAGATGCAATAAAAACAGAGAACTTCGACAAACTTGATGTTACCTCACAACAAATCATCAATATATTAGAAGAATATGTAAAACCTGCCGTTCAAGCAGATGGCGGAAATATTGCTTTCGAATCGTATGACGAATCAACAAAAACGGCAAAAGTTATTCTTCAAGGTGCTTGCAGTGGATGTCCATCCTCGACTTTTACGTTAAAAAGCGGGATCGAAAATATGCTGAAAAGTATGCTTAACGACGAAAGTATTAAAGTTGAAGCAGTAAACGCTTAAATAGTGAGCAGTATTCGGTAATCAGTTACTGAAACCGAACACTAGACACTGAACACTGATTACCGATTACTGAAGACTATAGCTATATGAATCAACTTTCTCAAGAAACCAGTCCGTATTTATTACAACATGCCGATAATCCCGTGCATTGGAAAGCTTGGAGTGCGACCTCATTGGCTGAAGCCAAAGAAAAAAACAGTCTAATAGTCATAAGTATTGGTTACTCGGCTTGCCATTGGTGTCACGTTATGGAGCACGAAAGTTTCGAAGACCAAGAGGTAGCCCATGTCATGAATGCAAACTTTGTTTCTATCAAAGTCGATCGAGAAGAACGACCTGATGTGGATGCCGTTTATATGAAAGCAATACAGATTTTGACAGGTCGTGGCGGATGGCCTTTAAATGTAGTTACACTTCCTGATGGAAGACCCATTTGGGGAGGAACTTATTTCAGAAAGGCCGATTGGATGGAAACTCTTCACCAATTGCAACAAGTATATCATACAGATCCCGAAAAAGTGATTGAATATGCCGAAAAATTACATCAAGGGATTCAATCTATAAGTATTGTCGGAAATTTAACATCCGAAAATTCGGTCAATCAAGAAGATTTAATTCCTTTAGTAGAAAAATGGAAACAAGATTTTGATTTGGATTTTGGCGGAATGTCACGTTCGCCAAAGTTTATGATGCCTAATAATTATCATTTTTTGTTGCGTTTTGCTTTCCAAAAAAAGGATATAAAATTATTCGATTTTGTAAATCTAACCTTGACACGAATGGCTTATGGAGGCATTTTTGATACAATCGACGGCGGATTTTCGCGCTATTCTGTGGATAATAAATGGCACGTTCCGCATTTTGAAAAAATGCTGTATGACAACGGCCAATTGGTTTCTTTATATAGTGACGCTTATAAATTGACCAAAAATCCATTGTATAAAGAAGTCATTAAAAAAACACTTTCATTGGTCGAAAAAGAATTAATGAATACGGAAGGCGGTTTTTATTGCGCTCTTGACGCTGATAGTCTAAATGCTGAAAATCATCTGGAAGAAGGCGCGTTCTATGTTTGGACCATTCCAGAATTGAAGACCATTATTGGCGATGATTTCGAATTGTTTAGCCAAGTTTTCAATATCAATACTTTTGGATTATGGGAAGACGAAAATTATGTCTTAATTCAAAATAAAAGTTTGAAAGAGATTGCCAAACTCAACAATATTGATGTTGCAATCCTTAAAAAAAAGAAATTATTCTGGGAGGAAAATCTATATTCTAATAGAGAAAAACGTCCTAAGCCAAGATTAGATGACAAATGTTTGACATCCTGGAATGCTATAATGATCAAAGGATTTGTAGATGCGTACAAAGCGCTTGAAGACGAAAATTATTTACTATTAGCTTTGCAAAACGCTAATTTTATTATTAAAAATTTATGGTCAAGCGAAGGTAATTTGTTTCATAGTTACAAAAATAAAAAAAGCACTATCAATGGATATTTAGAAGATTACTGCTTTGTAATTATCGCCTTTATCAGTTTATATGAAGTGACTTTTGACGAAAAATGGCTGCTCAATGCAAAACAATTAACGGATTATAGTTTGGAACATTTTTATGACGAAAAATCAGGTTTTTTTGCCTTTACTTCTAATCTTGACGAAGCATTAATCACTGCGCATTTTGAAACCGAAGACAACGTAATTCCAGCGTCAAATTCGGTTATGGGGAAAAATTTGTTTCTTTTGAGTATCTATTTTGAAAATTCTTATTACGAAAAAGTAAGCCAAAGAATGTTACAAAATATTATTCCTATTGTGCAATATCCATCTGCTTACTCGAATTGGATGGATCTTGCAATGAATTATTCTGAGGAGAACAAGGAATTAGCCATTTGCGGCGATTCAGCTTTAGAATATTCAAAAAAAATAAATACTATTTATTTACCCAACGTGGTTTTGGCAGGAACATTAAAAATTTCGAATCTTCCTTTTTTGAAAGAGCGTTTTAATGCGAACCAAACACAATTTTATCTTTGCCAAAATCGTACTTGTTTGACTCCAACAGATGATTTTCAAAAAATTATTAGTAATTTAATTTAAAATAAAATAAAATTTCATATTATTGCTAACTAATTCTAAATCACAAAATTATGGGAGTATCATCATTTTTTAAAAATTTATTTGGCAAAGCCAATATAGATGTAGATTCGTTAGCCAATCAAGCTGAAAATTTCGCATCAGATGCCGTTACAAAAACAAAGCAAGCGGCAACACCGCTAATGGACAAGGTCGAAGATTTTGCAGAAATAGCCAAGGAAAAAATAATGGAATATGTTCCTGCAGCAGAGGAAACAATTGACAACTTCATCGAAACCATAAAAGAAAAAGCTACTGAATATATTGCTAAAGCTGAGGAATTAGCAACCACAACTTCAGAAACCGTAAAAGAAAAAATAACTGAGTTAACAACAGATTCTGAGACAGTAAAAGCTGCTGAAGAAACTGTTAAAAAAATTGACGAAGACGCAGATTAATTTATAAAATTAATAAGTACATTTGTTTTACAAACTTGAACCTTCTATATTGAGAAGGTTTTTTATTAAACAAAATATGACCGTTAATCCAAAAAACATCGCCACTTACGCAGAAACCTTCATCAAAGTTTTAATCGATTATTCTCCGAAACTGATTTCGGCTTTCTTGATTTTGTTTATTGGGTTGTACGTGATTCGCGTTATCAACAAGCTCATCAGAAAAATAATGATTAAGCGAGAATTAGATCCAACTTTGACCAAGTTTGTCGCCGATATTCTGCTTTGGGTTTTGAGGGTTTTATTATTTGTAACTTTCATTTCAAAATTAGGAATTGAAACCTCATCGTTTGTCGCAATTCTAGGTGCAATGGGACTTGCCGTTGGTTTATCGCTTCAAGGATCATTGTCAAATTTTGCTGGAGGAATGTTGATTATTCTATTCAAACCGTTCAAAGTAGGTGATACGATTGAGGCTCAAACTATGATTGGAACAGTCAGCGAAATCCAAATATTTGTAACCAAATTAATCAACGCCAACAATCAAACTATTTTTATTCCAAATGGTGCTTTGTCGAATGGCACGATTATCAATTACTCTTTACAAGGATTTCGACGTGCTGATTTGACATTTTCGATTTCTTATGACACCGATATTAAAAAAGCTAAAGACATAATTACCGCAGTTTTAAACAACAATCCTAAAGTCTTAAAAACGCCTGAAGCGGAAGTTTCTGTCAAGCTTTTAACCGATAGCGGGATTCAACTAGCCGTTAGACCCTGGGCAAATAATGCAGATTTTGGGCCTGTTCTTTCTGATACTTTAGAGAGCTGCAAACTAGCATTTGACGCTGCTGGAATTGTGATTCAACCTTATGTGAAAGAAGTTTCGGGGAATAGTTAAAGAATTATTTCTTCGAAACTGTCATCATAAAGTCTTTCAAATAGTAGGGTTCAAAATAAGCGACATCTACGGTGTCATTTATTTTATATTTTTCGAAACTCACTACAACCAATACTCATCTGGGTCTTGATAAGTAGAAATAACAGCGTTTATGAGTACAGTATTATTGGTTTCATCTACGCTAAAATGAATCATATATTTGAAAATTTCGAGCGGCAAACAACGAATGTTATTGTATCGAACTTCAAAAAAAGGACTTGTTTTTAAGGTTTTCAATCTTCTTTTATAATTGGAAAGAAATTTGGCATCTAACCCTTTTCTTCTGGATTTTAGGAAATCCATCGCTTCTTGTAAATCGAGTTTAACTCTTGGGTCAGCTTGAATTTTATAACTTTTCAAGATTTTCTTTTTCGAGTTGATCAATCATTTCAAAAGCATCCACAGGGGTTTGTGGATTTTTAATGCGTTCCAAAACAATATCTTTTTGCCATTGCGGAATATCATCTTCAACATCCATAGGCATAATGATTACTTCTACTGTTTTGGCAGTAAATCCCTCCGGAAGTACAACATTAAAAGTATTGTTTTTCACTTCTATAAATTGTCGGATAGCATTCATAACAAAGGATTTAAATTGAATTCTTAAAAACAAAGATAATAATTATTTCTTTGAAACCGTCATCATAAAATCCTTCAAATAATACGGTTCAAAATAAGCGACATCAACCGTGTCGTTATTTTTGTATTTTTCGAAACTAAGGAAACTCATTTCTTTGGCCGATGGATATTTGATTTCTTCCAAGAAAATGAAGTTTTCCTTGATTAAAACTGGTATACATTTCTGGGCACAATCGCCTACAAAATAAAGTGTTTGCTGCAAATCTTCAAAAGAGTTTTCCGTAATTATTTCTGCTTCCACTATTCGTTGCTTTACGAAATTTGGATTAAAAATGGCACTATAAACTTCCATCCTTCGAGCATCAATCATTGGGATAATCAATCCACTTGAAACCTTAGCTTGTGAAGCTAAAACCTGCAAAGTATCCAAAGATATCAAAGGAATACCCAAGGCATAACACAAACCTTTTGCCGCAGAAACACCAATACGCAATCCGGTGTAAGAACCTGGACCTTGACTCACGGCAATTGCCGAAATATCTTGGAAACTAATTCTAGATTCTTTGATTATTTCTTCAATAAAAACATGTAATCGCTCGGCGTGAGAATAGCCTTCTTCGGCCATTTCTTTACATAAAATTGTTTTTCCGTCTTTTGCCAAAGCAACAGAACAATTCATAGTAGCGGTTTCGATGTTGAGAATGTAGGACAAGATTTGAGGTTAGAGGTTAGAGGTTAGAAGTTGGAAGTTGGATGTTGGAAGTTGGAAGTTATAAGTTATAAGTTATAAGTTAGAGGTTAATAGTAAGCAGTAAGAACTGAATATTAAACACTGCAAACTGAACACTATTTTTTCACTTCCGCCTTATCTGTAGTGACTTTATCGCCAGAATTCAATTCCTTTGAAACAGTAGAATATGGTCCCGTAATAACTACATCTCCTTTTTTAAGTCCAGTAAGAACTTCAATATTAGTATCGTCTTGAATTCCTGTTTTGATGATTCGGATTTTGGATTTATCACCCACTTTTACGAAAACACATTCTAGTTTTTTGTCACTTTTAGGAGCGGGTTCTTTATCATCAGATGCTGCATCGTCCACTTTATACCCTTTTACTGCAGTAGTGTCTGATTTTACGACCACAGAACTAATTGGAACTACTAAAACATTAGTTCTTGTTGTTGTAATAATATCTACAGTTGCTGTCATTCCTGGTCTGAAAGGAGAATAAGTTGCTGGTTTTCCTTCTAATAAATGTTGATAGGATTCTTTCAAAATTCTAATTTTTACTTTGAAATTTGTCACTTGATCTGCGGTTAAAGTTGAACTCGCTGAATTGGAAATACTGGTTACAATACCTTTGAACTGTTTTTTTAAATAAGCATCGACCTCTACTTTAGCTTTGTTACCTACTTTTATTTTTACGATGTCATTTTCGTTAACATCTACCTCTACTTCCATATTATTCAAGTTGGCAACCCGAAGAATTTCAGTTCCTGCCATTTGTTGCGTTCCCAAAACTCGTTCTCCTAATTCCACGTTAAGTACAGAAATTGTCCCGTCAGCTGGAGCATAAATAGTAGTTCTACCTAGATTGTCTTTGGCTTCATTTACGGTTGCCGAAGCACTTTGCACATTGTAATAAGCCGACTGTTTGCTGGCTTTTGACACTTCAAAAGAAGCGACAGATTTATCCCAATCCGACTTTGAAATAATTCCTTTATCAAATAATATTTTGTTTCTATCGTAATTGGCTTTAGCTTCTTTAAACGAAGCATCGGCTTGACTCAAACCGGCTTTGGTTCCAGACAAATTAGAGAGGGTACGATTGTATCCTGAAGTATATAAATCTGGATTTATCTTTACCAATAAATCCCCTTTTTTAACGACTTGACCTTCGATTACATTCAAAGCAATTATTTCACCTGAAACTTCAGAGGAAATTTTTACTTCAATTTCTGGTTGAATTTTCCCTGTTGCTGAAACGGTTTCGACGATTGTTGAAATATTGACATTGGCAATTTCTACAGATATTCCTTTATCTTTATTACCGATGACTCCTGATTTTGAAAGCACTATTAATAATCCTATAATTGCAACTGCTGCGCCTAATAGTATATAAATTGTTTTTTTAGACATATTGATTTAGTTTTTGATAATTGGAATTCCAAAATAGAATTCAAGTATTTTAATTTTGAAAATATAATCGTATTTGGTTCGTATCACTTCAGATTGAGCGGCAGAAAACAATGTTTGTGATTGATTGAAATCAAAAGAATTCATCATTCCTACTGCATATCTTTCTTTGGCATACTTAAAAGCTTCTTCTCTTGCTTCTGCAGCTGTAATTGCAGATTCATACGCATTCAATCCTCCTTTAGCATCTGTAAAGGCGGTGTAAACATTTCTTTGCAAAGCCAATTCTTCTTGTTCTACTGCAATTTTAGATTTTTCTAAATTTACTTTGGAACGCTCCACATTATTTCTGGCAGAAAATCCATTAAAAACTGGAATTTGTAATTGGGCTCCAAAAGTTTGTCCTTTATTATTTAAAAATTGATCCCCAAAAGAATCGGCAGGTCGCGAAGTTCCCGTTTGAAAATCAAACTGATCTGCATAGGAAATTCTTGTATTAATATTATAAAAACCTTGTAATGTTGGCTGAAAAGCTCCTTTAGCGATGGACACATTTTTTTCGGCAATTTCTAAATTAGTTTTAGCAATTTTCAATTCAGTTCTTTGCTCTTTTGCTTTGTCATAAATTACCAAAGGAGTTTGAGCCAATATATTATTTTCGTCTTTGGCTGAAGTATCATCGGCTATATCGAAATCATAAAATTCCTTTAATTGTAACAATTGAGCCAAACTCAACTTTGAAATCAACAAAGCGTTTTCTGCATTAATTACTCTTTGATTATCCGATGCGACAGTTGCTTTTATGTCTAACAAATCACCACGCGGAACAGAACCCGCTTTTACCAATTCTTCGGAACGAGCTAGTTGTTTTTCGTTGTTTGCTTTTTGTTCTTGCTGGACTTTCAAATTTTCTTTGTTAAAAAGTACTTGCAAGAAAGCATTGGCAACATTAAGCGCTACATCTTCTTGTATTTTTGTCAATTGATATTTGGCCGCAACAATCGATAGATTGGCTCTTCGAAGGGTATTTTGATTTTGCATCCCTTTGTAAATATCAAAGCCAACAGTTGCTCCCATTGTAGAAAATTGAGTGGTTTGATTTCGAAGAATTCCCGTGGTAGGGTCTTGATTTAAACCTATATTCCAAGAATGGTTTGCATTAGAATTCACCGAAGGAATAAAATTTCCCACCGCATCTTTTTTTCCAATACCTGCTGTTTTGGTATCCAACTCAATGTTTTTTATAGATATATTGTTGTCTATGGCGTATTTTACACATTCTTCTAGGGTCCATTGTTTTGTTTGCGCCTGTATAGACAAGCCAAACAACAAAATAATAACGAATGGAATACAATTGATTTTTTTCATATATTTTAGATGAAAGCTTAGCAAAGATACTGCCAAATATATTATTTACTCCAAATTATACATACAAAAACTTAAGAATATATAGATTTTGAACTATACCAAAAACAATTAGACTTTTAGTTAATCTAAATGTTACAAGAAAACAAAAAAAACATTTTTGTTTTCTTAAATTTGTCAATTCAATCTAAAACAAAATGCTGAAATACTTTCCAATTCTACTTGTATTCCTAATTATTTTCCTGATTTCTAGCTGTTCTACTTCCAATAAAATAGCAGCACTTAAGCCCGAACCTGATGATGCCAACCCTCTAGTTTATGAAACTACACCTTCTTTTATTAATTTGCCAATTAGTGTCAAGTTAAAAGATGTCGAGAACCAAACTAATGCACTATTGAATGGATTAATTTACGAGGACGACAACATTGAAGATGATAATATCGAGATGAAAATTTGGAAATTAGCACCTATAACTATCGAAAATGACAAAGAAAGTAATGGCGAAAAAATAAAAACAGCCTTGCCATTAAAAGCTTGGATCAAATACCGAATTGGTACAAAAACTTTAGGCGTCGAATTGTATAACTATAAGGAGTTTAACCTAAACGGCCTAGTGACTTTGGTAAGCGATGTAAGTTTGACCAATTGGAAACTCAGTACTAAAACCGAGCTAAAATCATTAGAGTGGAATGAAAGTCCTACGATGACGGTTTTTGGAAAAAACCTGCCAGTAACGTATTTAATTACTCCAGCAATCAAGCTTTTCAGATCCAAAATAGAAAAAAACATTGATGCTGCCATTGAAAAATCAATGGATTTCAAACCCAATGTTTTGGCGGCTTTAGAAAAAATTTGCACACCTTTCTTGATGAGTGAAGCCTATGAAAGTTGGCTAAGAATTACTCCTGTCGAAATTTATTCGACTAATGCTATTCTCAAAAACGATACGTTTTTGATGGAAATGGGAATGAAATGTACGATGGCAACATTGATTGGCAAAAAACCGGAATCAAAATTCGATGCCTCAAAAATTGTTCTAAAGCCAGTAACTAAAATTCTAAATCAAATTACAGCCAATATAGCCGCGGTTTCTACTTTTGCTGAAGCCTCTAAAATAATGACCAAAAATTTCGCTGGACAAGAATTTGGTTCTGGAAGCAAAAAAGTAAAAGTTCAAAAGGTGGACATTTGGCATAAAAACGACAAAATGGTCATTGCTTTGGATGTTCTGGGAAGCGTAAATGGAACTATTTATTTAACAGGTTTTCCGCAATACAACGTTCAAACCAAAGAAGTCTATTTTGATAAATTGGACTATGCTTTAGACACTAAGAATAAATTAATGCAGACCGCCAACTGGCTTGCTCAAGGACTGGTTTTAAGAAAAATTCAAGAAAGTTGTCGCTATTCTATCGTTCCAAATTTAGAAGAAGGAAAACAAAATATGATAGCCTATCTGAAAAATTATTCGCCGATGCCAGGCGTTTTTGTAAACGGAAAAATAGAGGATATTCAATTTCAGAAAATTCAATTAACTAATAAGGCTATCATTGCTTTTATAAAAGTCAACGGTACGGTGAATGTTGCGGTAGATGGGTTAAAGTAAATTCAGATTGGAGATTGTAACTTGCAAATTGAATCTTATTTTTTCTTCATTTTCATTCGGTAAATATAATACCCAATTCCACCCACAAGCAAATACGGAATCACCATTAAATATACAATACCGTCATTTACAGCTTGTGACTTCACGGCATTCCCCTCGCTAGTTAAAGCCGCGCGACACATAGCACATTGAGAATTTGCAGTTAAAGAAAAGAATAAAGAATAAAGAATAAAGAGCAAAGATCTAAGACTTTTACCTTTCTTTATTTCACTTCCCACTTCTAACTTCTTACTTCTAACCTCTATCTCACTTCTAACTTCTAACTTCCGACTTCTAACTTTACTAAACATAATAAGGCGAAATCATTAAATAAACTACAACTCCAGTAATAGCAACGTACAACCAAATGGGGAATGTGATTTTGGCTATCTTTTTGTGTCTGTCGAAGCGTTCTGCTAAAGCACGAACATAGGTTATCAAAACCAAAGGAATAACTGCAATAGACAAAATAATATGAGATATTAAAATGAAGAAATAAACAATTCTAATGGAACCTTCTCCCCCAAATTTTGTCGAATCAGTAGTCATATGATACGCCACATACATAACTAAAAAAGCAAGCGAAAGTGCAATTGCCGAAGTCATCAATCGTTTGTGAAGTGTTCTTTTTCCGTTTTTAATGGCCAATACTCCTGCAACCAAAACGGCTGCCGTGATTCCGTTTATTGCTGCATAGATTGGTGGCAGAAAAGGAAGTGGCTCTACATTATAGC
>CAMDGJ010000052.1 GCA_945897545.1 Flavobacterium psychrophilum | reverse complement strand
AACTTGAATACTTTAATTTATTTGCTTCAGGAGCTGCAACAACAACCGGAATCTAACTTCATTTTTAGTTCGTCTTGTACGGTTTACGGTCAAGCCGAAAAGATGCCCATAACCGAGAATGCATCCATTCAAACAGCAATGTCACCTTACGGGAATACAAAGCAAATAGGAGAAGAAATCATAACAGATACTGCCAAAGTAACCAATATCAACGCAATCTTGTTGCGTTATTTCAACCCAATTGGAGCGCATCCATCGGCTGAAATTGGTGAATTACCATTAGGCGTTCCACAAAATTTAGTTCCCTTTATTACCCAAACTGGCTTAGGGTTACGCAACGAATTGTCGGTTTACGGCGATGATTATCCCACTCCTGACGGAACGGCTGTTCGCGATTATATTCATGTAGTCGATGTGGCGAAAGCCCACGTTATTGCCCTAAAAAGGTTATTAGACAAAAAGAATTTGTCAAAAGTAGAAACCTTCAATTTAGGAACAGGAACTGGAAGCTCTGTTCTGGAGGTGATTCATTCTTTCGAAAAAGTTAGCAAACAAAAATTACCGTATAAAATTGTGGCTCGTAGAGAAGGTGATATTACTTCGGCTTATGCCAATACGGATAAGGCGAACAATATTCTGGGCTGGAAAGCAGAATCTACATTGGATGAAGCTATGGATAGTGCTTGGAAATGGGAACAGAAGATTAGAAGTTAGATTGCAGGTTGCAGATTTCAGTTAACAAAAATCCTAAATTATCAGATGATAATTGAGGATTTTTTGGTTTAAAGAATATTTAAATAGTATTATGCGTCTCTTCGAGTGATTTCAAATGGTAATGCGACAGCTTTACTATTTGAAATTTTATCGAGAATCATTTTCAATGATGCGGTTCTCAATACAATTTTTAAAGTATAGCGCTTTTTTTATTTCATCGAAATTTGGTGAGCTTTAAAAATCACTAGGACAGATGAGTATAACTAAAATAATTAGTTGTAAATTCGTTAGCTAAAATTGAAGCTATGGACTCTAAAAAAGAAAATTCGAAAATAAGTAAAGCGGAAGAGCCTTCTGCTGCTTATGAAACTCCGAAAATTAAGTTCAAAGGTATAGACAGAACCACTTTTGATTTTGATGAAGAATTTAAAAATGGATTAACTCCTGAACAATTCAAGGAAGAAATGCACAAACGAATAAATGCATATCCTTGGAAAAAATAATTTTTAAGAGAGAAATTTTAGATTATTTTGACGAATTGGTTTCTACCCTTTTTAGAAAAGAATACTTTAGTTATTCTTAAAATGCTAAATTATATGTTGATAAAATTGTAAATTTTGTCTCTACGGAAATCTTCACTTTTCCACATAAAAAAACTCCAAAACCGCTACAGCATCTAGGCTCTAACTACATTTTTTATAAATCCAATAATCGAACGACTTGGTATATTTTCTTTGAAAAAAGGAATAGTAATTATTTGATTACAGGAATTATCAATAATCACTGCGAGGAAGCGAAGGAGATTTAAAAATAGAATCCCCACAAACGTAAGTCTATGGAAACTCTATTTATAAACACACTGACCACTAAAAACTGATCACTGATCACTAAATTATGCGTTCGCCGTTACCGCTTCTCTATCAATTTTTCCAATCAACCCAGTTAATACTTTCCCTGGACCCACTTCTGTAAATAAAGTCGCGCCATCGGCAATCATTTGTTGTACAGATTGCGTCCATTTTACCGGCGCAGTTAATTGAATAATTAGGTTTTTCTTAATCTCGTTGGCATCAGAAACGGCTGTTGCGGTCACGTTTTGATATATTGGGCAAATAGGAGTAGAAAATGTAGTTGCTTCAATAGCTGCGGCCAATTCCTCTCTTGCTGGTTCCATCATAGGGGAATGAAAACCACCACCAACAGGTAACATTAAGGCGCGTTTTGCGCCAGCTTCTTTCATCGCTTGGCAGGCTTGTTCTACTGCCGAGGTTGCCCCTGAAATCACTAATTGTCCAGGACAATTATAATTTGCAGCTACGACGATGCCATCAATTGAAGCGCAAACTTCTTCTACAATATTGTCAGCTAATCCTAAAACTGCTGCCATTGTTGAAGGTTTGATTTCGCAGGCTTTTTGCATTGCCAAAGCGCGTTGTGAAACCAATCGCAATCCGTCTTCAAATGACAAAACCCCATTAGCTACTAATGCCGAAAATTCGCCCAAAGAATGTCCCGCTATCATTTCTGGTTTGAAATCTTCTAGGGTTTTGGCTAAAATAACCGAATGCAAGAAAATTGCTGGTTGAGTTACTTTAGTTTCTTTCAGTTCTTCGGCCGTTCCTTCGAACATAATGTCAGTAATGCGGAATCCTAAAATAGTATTAGCTTTCTCAAATAAATCTTTGGCTAAAGCCGAATTATCGTATAAATCTTTACCCATTCCGGTGAATTGTGAGCCTTGTCCTGGGAATATGTATGCTTTCATCTATTTTAGTTTAAAAGTTTAAGGTTTAAAAGTTTAAAGTTTCTCCGAAAAGGGACCTGAAAACTGTTTGCAAAAATAGTACTTTTTTAGGATTTATGTGTAAAGATAAAAATGACATAAAAGAAAACCTCAGTACTTGCTAATGAAGTATGGAGGTTTGTATTTAAAGAAAACCCGTTTTGTTTGAGACTTATTAATTCATTGGAATTTCCATTAATAAAAATTTTGCATCAGTTGAAGCTTTAATTTCTAAAGTTTCAAAATGGGTTATTCCTAATCCATCACGAGTTTGAAGTTCTTGTCCATCAACAGTAATAGTTCCTGATATTACGAAAACATACATACCATTTCCAGCTTTTTTAATTTGGTATGATTTCGAAAACGCTTTATCAAAATCAGCTAAATGAAACCAAGCATCTTGATGTATCCAAACACCTTCATCGTCAGTATTTGGTGAAAGAATTTGAGCAAAATTATTTTTTTGCTCAGTTACATCTAAAGTAATTTGTTGGTAACGCGGTTCCACATTACTAACACGTGGAAACAACCAAATCTGAAACAATTTAGTTTGTTGATCGGCATTAGGATTGAACTCACTATGTCTTATTCCAGTTCCTGCACTCATCACCTGCACATCGCCCGTTTTGATGGTTTCGGCATTTCCCATACTGTCTTTGTGAGCCAAATCACCTTCAAGCGGAATGGTAATAATTTCCATATTATCGTGTCCGTGTTCGCCAAAACCCATTCCAGCAGCAACAGTATCGTCATTTAAAACTCGTAAAGTTCCAAATTGAACCCTTTCTGGATTGTACCAACTTGCGAAACTAAAACTATGGTAAGCGTTTAGCCAACCGTGGTCTGCATGTCCTCTTGTATCTGCTTTGTGTAAAACTGTATATTTCATTTGTATAGATGTATTAATTATTAGAGTACAAATTTACATCAAGCTAAACAGCTTATTACTTAATGTAGATTAAGAAATTAGTGTTCAGTGTTCAATAATTTAGTGTTCAATGAAAAAACACTGAAATACAACAGTTATACATAAAAAAAATAGAGGTTCACTACACATTAAAAAGGGAAATTTATTTGGATCGAACACTACATAAATTGGCTACTGATCACTGACCACTAATTACTTCCTCAAAAGCTTACTTTTCATTTTGCTAAAAAACTCTGGGGTAACACCAATATAAGAAGCAATTTGTTTTTGAGGTACTTTTTGAATAAGCGTTGGGTATTTTTTACAGAATTTTTCAAAGCGTTCTTCAGCGGTTAGACTTAAGTTATCCATTAGTCTTTCTTGATTGGCGACCAATGAATTTTCAGTTAAAATTCTAAAAAAACGTTCTAATTTTGGAATTTCTAGGTAGAGTAATTCTTGTTGCTCTTTGGATAATAGAACTACTTCAGCATCTTCTAAAACCGCTATAAACAAGTTGCCCGGTTTTTGCGAAAGCAAGCTGTACATATCTCCAATCCACCAACCACTAAAGGCAAAACTCAAAACGTGTTCAACGATATTATCATTAATATTGAAACTTCTGAGCACACCTGAATTTACAAAATAAGAATGTTTACATATTTCTCGAGCGTTTAAAATGATGGTTTTTGCCTTATAGGTTTTAGTCTCGATTTTAGACAAGAAAAACATTTCCTCTATAGTGGTTAAAGAAATGTGTTTTGAAATATTTTGAACAATAGGTAACATATTTTCAATAATTCAATTTAAATACTCGCTATTTAATAGTTTCAATTTCTAAAAAAAATGTCCCGAATTAATCGGGACGCTTTATATTTTAATGTTTATGACCTTTATGGTCATCATGGCCTTCTACTGGAAGAAGCTTAAAACTTGAAGCAACAAATTTGTTGTTTTTAATTTCACCAACCACTTCGGCCTTTCTTATGGTTGCGCAAAAACCATCAACAGCGTGCGCGTCACCGTTTGAATCAATTGAAGTTCCATCTACAAAATAATTTTTCCCGTCAATACGAACTGCTAAATCACAGCCGTGTCCTTTCATTTTGAATTGGCACTGACCGCAAGATGCTTCAACGATTTGAGATTTGGGTTGTTCTTTTTTGTCTTGCGCATTTACAAATACCATAGAAAACAAGAATAATAATGAAGCTATTTTTTTCATCTATTAATAATTATTTTTATTAAGCTACTGCTTCTTTAATTCTTCTTAATGCTTCAGTTAATAATTCTTCGCTGGTTGCATATGAAAAACGGATACAATTTGGATTTCCGAATGCATCACCGGTAACAGTTGCCACGTTAGCTTCGCCCAAAAGGTACATTGAAAAATCGTTGGCATCTTTGATAAATGTCCCTTTTAATGTTTTTCCGAAGAAAGAAGATACGTCTGGGAACACATAAAAAGCGCCTTCAGGAACGTTTATTTTGATTCCAGGAATATCTTGAAGCAATCCTACCACTAAATCTCTACGACTTTTGAAAGCGGCAACCATTTCGTGAAGTACGCTTGGATCAGCATCTACGGCAGTAATTGCTGCACGTTGTGCGATTGAATTTGCTCCCGACGTTACTTGTCCTTGTATTTTTGTACAGGCTTTTGCAATAAATTCTGGTCCGCCAATGTAACCAATTCTCCATCCTGTCATCGCGAAAGCTTTTGCCAATCCGTTTACAGTAATGGTTTTTTCTAACATTCCAGGGATTGAACCAATGCTACAGAAAGTGCCAGAGAAATTGATATGTTCGTAGATTTCGTCAGCAACTACATAAACGTGTGGATGTTTTTCCAAAACTTTGGCCAAAGCCGTTAATTCTTCTCTATTATATACAGATCCACTTGGATTACAAGGGGAACTGAACCACATCATTTTTGTTCTTGGAGTGATGGCCGCTTCTAATTGTTCAGGAGTGATTTTGAAATCTGTTTCTATAGATGTTGGAACTTCAACAGGAATTCCGCCTGATAATTTTACAATTTCGAAATAAGAAACCCAATAAGGTGCTGGCAAAATCACTTCGTCACCATCGTTAAGCATTACTTGAGCAATGTTGTACAACGATTGTTTCGCCCCTGTTGAAACTACTATTTGTGATGGTTTGTAGTCTAATCCGTTATCTCTTTTGAATTTTCTGCAAATGGCTTCTTTCAGTTCTCCGTAACCTTCTACTGGCGAATAAGTGCTGTAGTTTTCGTCAATGGCGCGTTTTGCAGCTTCTTTTACGAAATCTGGTGTATTGAAATCGGGTTCACCCAAACTTAAACTGATGATGTCTTTTCCTTGTGATTTTAATTCTCTGGCTAAAGCAGCCATTGCTAATGTTTGTGATGTAGCTAAATTATTTATTCGGTCTGAAAGCGGATTGTACATTAAATTGTAATTTTTGGTTTGTAAATTTGGTTGTTTTGTTGAGACGCATTGAAATGCGTCTTTACTGTAAAGCGGGTTTCATTCCAAGTTCTTTCAAATGCTTGAAATGAGCAATTACGGCACTTCTAAAAGTTTTATATTCGTAATATGGTAAATTGCATTCTATAGCTGTTTCCTTTACGATTTTTGAGATTTTACCGTAATGAACGTGACTAATATTTGGAAATAAATGATGCTCAATTTGATGGTTTAATCCTCCGGTGTACCAGTTTACTATGAAGTTTTTTGGAGCAAAATTTACCGTTGTAAAGAGTTGATGAATTGCCCATGTGCTTTCCATTTCACCATCTTCATTTGGATGTGGATTGGTTGTTTCTTCCGTAATATGAGCCAATTGAAAAACGATGCTCAATATTAAACCAGCCGTATAGTGCATAACGAAAAATCCTATTAGAACTTTCCACCAAGAAATGTCTAAAACCATAGGAATTACAATCCAAACAGCGAAATAAACTACTTTAGTGACAACTAAAGTCGTCCAAAGTATTTTAGGATTTTTGGCCTCTCCATAAGATAAATTTCTTTTTAAATAAGCCTTCATTTGTTTAAAATCAGTAGTCAAAGACCAATTAAAAGTCAATAAACCATATAAGAAAACAGAATAATAATGTTGGAATTTATGGAAACGCATCCATTTTGCTTCTTTGGTAAAACGAATTACTCGACCTGCATCTAAATCTTCGTCGTGTCCAGGAATGTTGGTATAAGTGTGATGCAAAACGTTGTGTTGTACTTGCCAATTGTAAACGTTCCCGGCTAAAATATAGATTGTTCCACCCATAAACTTATTAATCCAATTTTTGTTAGAATAGGAGCCGTGGTTTCCATCGTGCATTACGTTCATTCCAATTCCTGCCATTCCGATTCCTATCACAACAGAAAGTAAAATAAAAAGCCAAAAAGGAATTTCAGTTAAGGTTACAATTAAAAAATAGGGGGTTAAAAAAACCGAAAACAAAATGGCTGTTTTTAGATACAACTTCCAATTACCCGTTTTTTCAATATTATTTTCTTTGAAGTAGTTATTCACCCGAGAGTTAAGCGTTCTAAAAAACTTTAAAGTATCTTGCTTAGCAAATGTAGGAGTGGTATCGCTCATTATTATCTTTGTATAAGTTGCAAATGTAATTATTATAAATTTTCAATCTGCAAAATTGCGTTAAATATTCAAAACTAAAAACTGTACTTTTGTTAAAATTTTAAAAGATGGACGAAATTCTAAAGTATTTTCCCGATTTGACAGGTATTCAAAAGGAGCAATTCTCAAAACTGGATTTTTTATACCACGATTGGAATGCCAAAATCAACGTTATTTCTAGAAAAGATATTGAAGAATTGTACACCAAACACATTTTGCATTCCTTGGGAATTGCCAAAATTATAAAATTCGAACCCGGAACTTATGTCCTAGATGTGGGAACTGGCGGAGGATTTCCCGGTATTCCCTTGGCGATTCTTTTTCCGGAAACCCGTTTCTTTTTGATTGACGTTATTGCCAAAAAAATAAAAGTGGTTCAGGCTGTCGCCGAAGCCTTGGAACTCAAAAACGTAAAAGCGGAACAATTGCGCGCCGAATTGGTAAAAGGAGATTTCGATTTTATCGTGAGTCGCGCCGTAACCAATATGCCCGATTTTGTGTCTTGGGTTAAAGATAAAATCAAAAAGAAAAGTAAACACGAGCTCAAAAACGGAATTCTCTATCTCAAAGGTGGCGATTTAACCGAGGAATTAAAAGATTTCCCGAAAGCGACCGAATATAATTTATCTGATTATTTTGAAGATGAGTTTTTTGAGACTAAAAAAGTGGTGCATTTGCCGTTGAAGTTTACTTCATAAAACCTGAGTTACTCCTTTAAATTTGTCATTCCGACGAAGTGGGAATCTCATTAATTGCTCAAGTTATGTGATTCCCCCTTCGTCGGAATGACAATATTATACAAAAACAAAACCCACAAGAACTCAAACTACTTGAATTCTTGTGGGTTTTAACTTTGTTTTATTGCAGGACCAAAGTAGTTTAATTTAGTAAATTGCTGCAATTTGCAACATTAATAATTTGTCTGCCATCCTGCAAATTCATTTCTTCATATCCAGTGTATATTATTGCGCCTCCCGTTTTTGATTTAGAATAGCCGTTCCATTTTATTATATTTTTCCACCAATTGGATTGATAGGTCATCCCTGATTTTATTTCTACTGGAATCAATTCTCCGTTTTTTTCAATTATTAAATCAATTTCAACTCCATCAATACTTCGCCAGTAATAAAAATGATTGTTGTTTAGAATATAAGTGTTGTTTTTTACCAATTCCATAATCACAAAATTTTCAAATAATGATCCTTTTAAAGGATGATTTTCTAATTGTCCCTCATTTTGAATGCCCAATAAACTGCAAACTACGCCAGTATCGGTAAAATAAAGTTTGGGTCTTTTGATAATTCTTTTTCCGAAATTTGAAAAATAAGGAGGCAAAAGATAAATAATTCCCGCCATTTGAAGAAAAGAAATCCAGGAGCTCACTGTTTTTGAGTCGATGCCAAGCTCCATAGCAATGGAAGAATTATTCCATTCTTGTCCAGATCGTGTTGCTGCCAGCTTAATGAATTGTTGGTAAAGAAACAGATTTTTAATATTAATAAGTTGCCGAATATCTTTTTCGATAAAACTCTGAATATAACTCGGGTAATATAATTGAGGAAGTATGCCCTCAGCCCATATTTCAGGATAACCGCCTTTGTAAATAATTTCCCAAATAGATATTTCAGAATTATTTGGAATTTCATTTTTAGAAAAAGTATTCATTTCTAAAAACCCCACTCTACCAGCCAAACTTTGAGTGATATTCTGATTTAGTAACAAATTGCTGCTTCCAGTTAATATATATTTGCCTTTCTGTTTTTCGTTATCTAATATCTCTTGTAAATAATTGAATAAAATTGGCACTCTTTGAACTTCATCAAAAATAGCTCCAGTTTCCTTATATTTAAGTAGAAAACCTTTTGGATCTAATTGAGATTGATTTAAAACATCAATGTTTTCAAAGTTTATATACGGTTTTTGCGGAAACAACATTTTGCAAAGCGTAGTTTTCCCGCTTTGTCTCGCGCCAGTAAGAGCCACAGCCCGAAATTGTGATGTGTAGAGTAATAATTTATTTTTGAGTAATCGCTCGACTGCCATAATAGTATTATTATTTTTCAAAAATACAACTTTTTCGGAATGAAATTCCGAAAAAGTATAAAAACTTTATTTGTTGTGAAAAATCAAAACCCACAAGAACTTAAACTATTTGATTCTTGTGGGTTTTTAAATATCGTATTTCGTACCTCTAACTTCGTACCTCAAAAACTATTCTCCCAAAAACGGGTATCTATAATCTTCTGGAGTTACAAACGTTTCTTTGATGGTTCTTGGTGAAGCCCAACGCAATAAGTTCAATGCAGAACCCGCTTTGTCATTAGTTCCTGAAGCTCTAGCGCCTCCAAAAGGCTGCATTCCTACAACGGCTCCAGTTGGTTTGTCGTTGATGTAGAAATTTCCGGCTGCGTTTTGCAAAGCAATTGTTGCTTCTTCAATGGCGTAACGGTCTTGGCTGAAAATCGCACCAGTCAATGCATATTCAGAAGTGGTGTCAACTAATTTTAATGTTTCTTCCCATTGATTATCTTCAAAAACAAAAATCGTCATTACAGGTCCAAACAATTCAGTTTCCATTGTGTTGTAATGTGGATTTGTGGTTACGATTATGGTTGGCTCAATAAAATAACCCACCGATTTATCATAGTTTCCACCAACGATGATTTCCGCATCGGAATCTTTTTTGGCTTGGTCAATAAAACTTGCTAATTTATCGAATGAACCTTCGTGAATTACAGCGGTAATGAAATTACCAAAATCCTCAGGAGATCCAATTTTCATTGATTTAACATCAGTAATCAATTGATTTTTAAGTTCTGCCCACATACTTTGTGGTACATAAGCTCTTGAAGCAGCGGAACATTTTTGCCCTTGAAATTCAAAAGCGCCACGAACAATTCCGGTTGCCACTTGTCTCAAATTGGCACTTGGATGCGCCACAATAAAATCTTTTCCACCCGTTTCGCCTACGATTCTTGGATAGGTTTTGTAATTATGAATGTTGGTTCCAATTTTTGCCCAAATTTCTTTGAAAACAAATGTTGAACCTGTATAATGAATTCCGGCAAAATCAGGACTTGCTAAAACAGTGTCCGTAATCATAACGGGGTCTCCAAAAACTACGTTGATAACGCCATCAGGAACACCAGCTTCTTTAAAAACATCAATAATAATTTTTGCAGAAAAAACTTGGCTGTCGCTAGGTTTCCAAATCACGACATTTCCCATCATCGCCGCGCTTGCAGGAAGATTCGCTGCAATGGCGGTAAAGTTGAAAGGCGTAATGGCATAAACAAAACCTTCAAGTGGGCGGTATTCTAATCTATTCCAAACATCAGAAGTTGATTTGGGTTGGTCGCTGTAAATTTGTGTCATAAATTCTACATTGTAACGCAAGAAATCAATCAATTCGCAAGAAGCATCTATCTCGGCTTGAAAAATATTTTTGGATTGCGCAATCATTGTTGCAGCATTTATCTTTGCTCTGTATGGTCCAGCAATCAATTCAGCAGCTTTTAAGAAAATCGCTGCGCGTTGTTCCCAAGCCATATTTGCCCATTTTGTTTTGGCTTCAAGTGCATTGGCAATCGCCTTTTCGATATGATTTTTTTCGGCAAGATGATAAGTTCCCACGACGTGTTTGTGATCGTGTGGTGCTGTCATATTGCGGGTGTTTCCGGTTCTGATTTCTTCGCTTCCAATGTATAGTGGAACATCGATTTTAGCATTCCACATTGTTTTGTAGGCGGCGAGAACGGCTGCTTTCTCTGGAGAATTAGGAGCATACGATTTAACGGACTCGTTTACGGCTTTTGGCACATTGAAAAATCCTTTTAACATAGTAATAGAATTAATAATTTTCACAAAAATACAAAGGTTTGGTTTAAAAACGGATATTTTAGATTTAAATCTAAGGTTTTTAGCCCAGACCTGTCTGCCGACAGGCAGATAAAAGAGAAAACTAAAAAACTTGAAACGGATAGCTGGACAGCGCTTCTTAATTCAAGGCAAAAGGCGCACACAATCTAAATGTAGGCACGATGACTTTAAAATTTTTTGTTGTGGTAAAATTAATCATATTGAAGTAGCCCTTCATTGCTCCATAAGGGGAAGCGAGTAGGCAACCCGAATTGTATTTGTGGAATTCGCCCGGTTTTAAAACTGGTTTTTTACCAATAACGCCTTCTCCATCTACTATTTCCCTGTGGTTTAGAGAGTCGGAAATTTCCCAATGACGGGAAATTAATTGTACAGAATCTTTACTGTGATTTTCAATCGTGATTTCGTAACTAAAGGCAAAATGAATCTTGTAGTTTTTGAAGTAGGTGCCTTCAAAACTAGTTAACACGGATATTTTTATGCCTCTTGTAATTTGGGAAACCATAGCAAAGTGTTATAAATGAGTTTAATAATTGCAAATTTACAAAAAAAATGATTTTGTTGTACAGTTTGCAACTGTTTTTAGTTAGTAATTATAGTTGAATTTGCTGTAGCTTTCCCAATTGCTCTTTCATAACGATCATTATTATCGCGATAATAAACCAGAACGGTGTAGTCGTTTTCGGTTTGCCAAAAATTCCCATCTATGGCATTTTCGGCATCAACAGTTCCCTTGTCATCTGCAACTTGATACTGAAAATTTGTAAATCCTTGTTTAATGAGAATTGCTTTTTCATAAATATTTGTTTTGGCGTCGAAATCCATTTTTGATTCTGGTGACAAACTGTAATTATTGAACAATCCTGTAATATAAACACTTTTATTTTTCATAAAAGCGGGCGCCGAAAGACTAAAATATATCCAAGCATAATCAGCTTCAATTTCATTTTTGGTTGCGCTTATGTTACGAACCACGAAATTTCCGTTTGCATCTGGTGTAACAGAATAGGGGTAATTTGCTCGAGCATTATTGGTATACAAATTAGAACTATAAATTCCACCGGTTGAATTTATCCGAGAAATATTATTTCCGGCAGCTCTTATGTCATTATTGTCAAAATACAAAAATTCGCTTCCTGCCCAAAATTGGGTTTGAGTGTCATACCTATATATTAGATCATTTCCTATCGTATATTGTGGAACAATATTTTTGATTGCGGTATTGAATTGTCCGTTTTGGAGTAAAACTACTCTTACGGTTTTTAAAGGATTTTGAAAATTGATTAAAAGCGATTTTATCGAAAATTCAATATTATGTTTGAAATCTAAATAGTTTGCTGTTCTAGCTCGTCGAATTTGAATGGGAATGGTTACAATATCTTCGTAAAGAATAAATTTTCTGGAGAAAAGAACCTCTCTATTTTCGTCTAAAATTTTAAGGATATAATTCCCACTTATGAGTAATTGGGTAAATTGATTAGGTAGTGCTAATCTGTAGTGAGAATAGATTTGTAAGGTATTGACGGAATTCTCATAATCTTGAATTCGTTGACCATCGAAACCTTTTAAATATTCGGGTTTAGGGATGTCGCTATGTTTCCAATTGTAGTCACAATGAATAATTTCGTAATAATAGTTAGCCTCATTCCCGAACAAATCATCAAATTGAAATTGGAAACCATCGCCTAATTTAAAAATAGGAACAACATTTTCATTGCTTTGAACAAAGGTTGCCGTTTTGATATTATAAGGTGGGACAATCTCGGTTTCTGTTTGTGCGACAGCCGAAGAAAATAGGAATATCAATACTATTTTTCGAAAGAAGGAATCAAGCATAATAATGTAATTGTTGAATTGTAAATATAACGAATTATGCTTTGCGAAATTTATGCCAGAATAAATTTAGTCTTCTTCATATTATTTATAACAAACTGGGATAATCTCCCCTTTTGCTAAGCAATATTTTTCTACTAATTTAGGAGTAATTTTATTAGTGTAATCTTCTTCAACTACAGTAAAACCTATGCTTCTCAATTTATCAAAATAATCCCGACCATAAATACGAACGTGGTCGTATTGGCCAAAGATTTTGGCACGTTCTTTTTGGTCTGTTATAGAATCGTCAGCGAAAGTTACTTCTCTTTTCAAGTCCTGCGGAATTTGAAGAATTGCCAGTCCTCCTGGTTTTAAAACTCGGAATAATTCCTGCATTGCCTTGGTGTCATCTGGAATATGCTCTAAAACGTGGTTGCAAAGAATAACATCGTATTGATTGTCTTCAAAAGGTAAATTGCAAATATCCGCTTTCACATCGGCTAGTGGCGAAAATAAATCAGTTGTAGTGTAATCCAAGTTTTTTTGGTTGCGGAACATTTTATAAAAAGCTTGTTCGGGCGCAAAGTGCAATACTTTTTTTGGAGCAGTGAAAAAATCGGTTTGTTCGTTTAGGTACAACCAAAGCAAGCGATGTCTTTCGAGCGAAAGTGTGCTGGGCGAAAGTACATTATTACGCTGTTTTTCATAGCCATAAGGCAACATCGATTTGAAACTTTTTCCGTCGATAGGATCGGTGAATTTGTTTCCTTTTAATGAATACGCGATGATAGGACGTGCCACATAACTCAAACGAATTAATAGTGGACGAGGAATGGTATTGAGGATAAGTTTAAAAAGTTTTTTCATAATTAATTACACAAAGATTCACAAAGCAGGCACGAAGATTCACAAATTTTTTTTATGAATTTGGAGCTGTATTAATAAATCGTTTTATATTGTTTCTGAGAATTTTACTATTGTAATTTATTAGTAATCCTAAAGGGTAATTTCCTAGTTTTAAATAGGTTAAAATTTGGGCGAAATGAACCGGTGTGTAATTTTCAACGGTTTTTAATTCAACAACTAATTTGTTTTCAACT
>CAMDGJ010000051.1 GCA_945897545.1 Flavobacterium psychrophilum | reverse complement strand
CTATAAATTAGATTTCTATATTTTTTAACCATTATAAATATTTTTGGTTCGCACCGAACTCTCCAAACGGTATCCGTTGGGTAAAGGATAATTCCGCCTTGTTGTATAATTTCAAATGCTTTGTGGATTTCTTGGTTGAGATTCATATCAATTGTATGTGAAAAAACTAAACCATTTTTAATAATAAATTACCATCAATACCTAATATTTGATGTAAAGATTTTAAAAAAGCAATATTCGGTTTTCTTTTATTGTGCATTATTTCAGAGAGCTTTGTATCTGTCGTATGCAATAATTTTGCAATTTCTTTTTGTTTTAAATTTTTTTCAAACATTTTAAAAGCGATTAACTCTTGTACAGTTTGTGGTGTTTCTATTATGAAGTTAGCATCTTCATACTCTTTTACAATTTTTGTGTATTCTTCGAGTTCTGTTGTTTCAGCTGCTGTTAAAAACTCAAAACCGCCTTTGTTTGTAACGGTATTTAATAAATTAATCATTTTTGTTTCAGCTAGAAGAAAATCATTTTTTGATAGTATCTTTTTCATCTTAAATCGTTTTACAGTCTATTTTGTCGTATTGTTTATGGGTGCCTACAAATCTTAAATACAGGGTTCTTTTGCTAAAATGAATCATAGCTACAATTCTATATTTATTTCCTGCAACATTAAAAACGTATCTGTCATTTCCGATATAATCCACACTATTATAAGTTTGTTTTACGTTGCTGAAATCACACCAATCGCAAGATAATACAGTATTGTACCATTTTAGTAATGGTTCTTTTGCTATGGGTTCTGTTTCGTAAAAAAGAATCAATTTTGTTTTTGTAATTACAACCATGTACAAAGGTAATTTAAAATTATTAAAAACAAAAAATAATTATCAGAATCAAAAATTTTGTTTCGGCTTGTTGCTTGAGATTCTATATTTTTTCAACCGCTTCAGGATTTGTGTCATCGCAATTAATTCCTCAGACTGTGTCCGTTGGATAAAGGATAATGCCACCTTGTTGAATGATTTCTAATGCTTTGTGGATTTCGTGGTTCATGTCCATTGTTTATTCCTTTTTAGACCAATGCGTCGACTTGGTTACACTATTATTATAATATTGCTCTTCTTTGCTTAGGTTCTTACTGTCATTGTACCAAGGCAAATGATGGCATTGGTATGGAAATCCAGTTCTAAGAATTTCATCAGTCCCATCTCTTTTTCCACGCTGCGAAAAAGGACGATATAGTGCAAAAGTAGTATCTATAGGTGCAACAAATATATTGGGTTCTTTTTCTTGTTCATAATATTTCGATTCCCAATTTATTACTTCATCTTTTTTATCAAAATAATCAGGCAGATCATTTATTTTTAATGAAAAACCTACTTTATGCACTTTGGGATATTTTTTAAGAATAGTATAAAAATTTTCTAAAAAATCATCAGGACATTCTTTGCACAAGCTTAAATCAGAATCGGTGTAACAATAATTGACAAACATAAATTTGTACCATAATTTTGATTTCCAAAGTGCCTTAAATCCTATATTCTTATCTAGCCTATATATTACATATTTGGAATTTTCATAAAAGTCTAACAGTGGCTGATATGCAGATTTATTATCAATTATGTGTATATTATGATAACCCCTGTTTTCCAAATCTTGAATTAATTTTTTAAGAGTGGTTAGTCGGTTAAAGTTGTTAATTATTATAGGGATTTTTTTAAAATCTTTTGGTGTTATCCCAAACAGGTATTCTAATATTATTCTGATGCTTATTTTAAGTTTGTTTTTCATATAATTTCTGTAAATTACAAATGCGAGCTAAAGTTTTTAAAATTATTTGTGATTTTATATGTATTCAAACCACCTTTTATTGAGACTATTTGTTAAGTTTTTCAGAGGAAATCTACAAAAAAGTCTATATTTTGCCTAATTGATCAGGGTATATCATTCTATAAAAAGAGTAGTACAAAAACATTGATTAGTAAACATCATCTTTTTTAAACTCTAATTTAACAATAGTACCTTTTTATATTCTTCTAACATTTTTTGCGCCATTGTACTTGCTAAAAATTTATCCATTAACTTATTGTGCGAAATAGTAGTAAATTGATCGATCAATTTCTTGTTATCGTACAAATAAGTAATTTTATCCGAAAGTAATTTAGGGCTATGTTTAGAAGTCAGTAATCCATTTACACTATCTTCAATTATTTCAGGAATTCCACCTACATCGGTGCTAATGACTGGGATTTTATGGTAAAAACTTTCGAAAATAACCTGAGGTATTCCTTCACTTTGTGAAGTCATTAAGAGAGTATTGAACTGAGGAATAAAGTTCGAAGCATTAGGTGTATATCCTAAAAATTCAACATGCTTTTCTAGATTTAATTCTTTTACTTTTGCTAGTAAATCCGAGGTTCGGTCAGTAAAATTACCAATTTGAACAAAGAAAAAATCAGTTCTTTTTTTTACATTGACAATATCATTTACGGTCTCAACAAATGTTTCCAAATTCTTCGCTCTTATATGATTGCCTATATGTCCAATTATTTTTTTTGATGAATTAATGTTAAATTTATCTCTCAATAAATAGGGAGTTTCTGCACTTTTATTCAATATCGAAGTTCCATGATAAATTGTAATTAACTTGCTTTTTTCATAAATAGAAGCCTCACTTACCCTTTTTGTTTCATTAGAAACGCAAAAATATTTTTTTATTTTGGGGTAGTTGTACTTGTATAACGTGAATTTCTTCTTCTTTATTGGAAAACTAGTTTTTTTACTGAATATAAAAGGAGGTAAGTCATATAATTTATCAGCAATAATTGATAATGCAATGGCAGAAGTGTCATGAATATGAATCAAATCGACCTTATGTTTTTTGCATAAAGTAATAATTTTTAGCGAAAAACGAAGATCTAAATTGAAGGCTAAAGGAGCCGTTTCGAATGTAATAGTGGTTTGCAAAAGTCTTTTATGAAAAAGTTTGTCTTTTACACATAAAATAATATTATTAACTTCCGGATTTGAATTCTTCAATTCATAAAATAAAGTTTCTATTTGATTTTCACCACCACCCCAATTTTTAACCGCGGAAACATGTAATATTGTCATTCTTTTTATATTATTTTTTGTTGGTGTTTAATCGATTTAGAATTAGAAATCCCACTTAATAGTAATAAAAAATAGGCTCTGTTTTTTTTACTGAACGGACTTTTAAAAAGAAACACAGTCAAATTAATCACATAAAAAACTAAATAACTAAATACTCCAAGATTTTTTTGGATTGTATAAAATTGTGAAATTTTTAACTCGTTTTTTATTTTTTGAGATGTTTTGGTACTTTTTCCTTTTAAGTGAATATATTCTGTAAACGGTAATAAATAGACATCTTTCTTTAAATGTTTTTTTATTCTAAAAGCTAAATCTTTTTCTTCATAATATAAAAAAATATTAGTATCAAATCCTCCAACCGCATCAAAATCCTTCGCTAAACAAGTAAATAATGAACCAGCTACCGCATCAACGAACAATGGCTCTTTTGTAATAACAATTCTAGAAGGGTATTTTTTCTTGTCGATAAAGTGTAGAATAGAATTACTAAAAAGTTCATTAACTAAACTCAAACCATAATCAAATCCTTTGAATTTTTGACCGTTTTCGTTTACTGCCTGACAACCCACAATACTAGTATTTCTATTTTTTTTAAGAAAGTCAATCATCATCGAAACTGAATCTTCTTTGAGGACAACATCGCTATTCATAAAAACATAAAAATCACCCACAGCGTACTGAACGCCTAACATATTTCCTCCGCCAAATCCCAAATTAAATTTACTTCTCACTAATTTGAGTTTATCATTATTTGCTTTGTCAATACCCGATTTTAATTCATTGTAATCTTCACTTTCACTAGCATTGTCAATTATGATTACTTCTAAATTTTCTAAAGTGGTTATTTGTTTTTCAATCGAATGGATTGCTTGAAGGGTTAAATTAGCAGTATTGTAATTAATGATAATAATCGAAGCGGTACTCATTTTTTTATTTTTTTAAACTTATTTTTAATATCAAATGTTTTGTGAATAAATTATACCGTTTAAACTAAAATTCGTGCAAATTTACATTAAATATTTGAAGTCAAGAATGCAATCCCTACATTTGTAAAAGCAACCAATGATTTTATGAAATCCAGCTTCAATTCCTCTTTTAAATTTGGCGCAGAACAAATTTTGCAACACGTTACTCATTTTAATTCAAGTGGAATTCTTTTTGGAGATGGACAGAGAAATAGAATTAAATTATTTGAATTTGAGGGAAAAACGATTAATATCAAATCTTTTAAAAAGCCTCATCTAATCAATAAAATTGCCTATAAATATTTCAGAAAATCAAAAGCAAGACGTTCTTTTGAATACGCTGGCGCTTTGTTGAATAAAGGAATTGGAACACCGCAATCTATTGCTTATTTTGAAAATCACGACTTCATCGGGCTTAAGGAAAGTTATTATGTAAGCGAACATCTTCAATGTGATTTGACTTTCAGGGAACTGGTTGAAATTGCAGATTTTCCAGATCACGACAGTATATTAAGACAATTTATACAGTTTTCTTTCGATTTACACGAAAAAGGAATCGAGTTTTTAGACCATTCTCCAGGAAATACTTTGATTAAAAAAAACACCGAAGGGAACTACGATTTCTTCTTGGTAGATTTGAATCGAATGGAATTTCACGACAAAATGGATTTTGATTCCAGAATGAGAAACCTCAGTCATTTGACTCCCAAAAAGGAAATGATTGCCGTGATGAGCAACGAATATTCTAAATTATATCCTGCTCAAAGTGAAACCGAAATATTCGAAAAAATGTGGTTTTACACCAATGATTTTCAAGAGCGTTTTGCTAAAAAAAGACTTTTGAAAAGGAAATTAAAATTCTGGAAGTCATAAATTTATAAAAGATTCTGTTTCAAAAACAATTCAATTTTATCTTTGAACAATTCAGGTTCGAATTCTTGATACAAAGAAAGTGCATTTTTTTTGAATTCTTTCTCCGTTTTATTGGCCAATAATTCAGTCTTGAAATCATTCAAATGTACTGAAATATGATGTATGCCATCTTCTAGAGTGGCCCAAATTTTCTTTTCAATCCAAGGGGAGAAAATTATAAAAGAAGGTTTTCCTAAAGCCTTTGCCATATTGATGGCTCCGCCATCGTTACCAATAATCAATTCGCAATTATTCATTATGGCGATAAAAGAACGCAAATCATTGCCCAACAAATCAAAATGAATTTTTTCCTGTGTTGAAGGTTTACAAGCATCAAAAACAATTTTGGCGTCCCTGATTTGCTTTGGAAAATAATTGAAAAGAATATTTACTTCTTGATTATCGGCAATGAAATCTACCACTTTCGCCATAAATTCCAACGGATATGTTTTTAATTTTTCACTTCCCAAAAGGCTGATCATTACTGTTTTTCTGTCTTTTCTTACTTTGTAATATTCAAAAAGAGCATTTGCATCTTCATTTTCTTTATCGGTAACATATAATTTCGGAAATGGATTTATGTCAATCTTTAAATCAAGAGGGTGTATTAAGGAAAGCCGTCTTTCGATGGCCAAGCCCAAATTTGTTTTTGGCAATTTGGCAAAGGGAACATTATCAGTATATATAAAGTTGCGTCCTATCTTTTTATAGGAAATTTTTCTTTTGGCTCCGCTCAATAAAACAATCAGCCAGCTCTCTAATTTGGAATACGCATCAATGAGTAAATCATATTTGATTCCGCGAATTTCGTGTGCCAGATTCAGGAATTCTCTTTTGCTTTTGCGGTGTTTTTCCTCAAATATAAGAACATTGTCAATATTGGGATTGCCTTCCAAAACTGGAACTGTAGATTCATAAACCAAATAATCAATTTGGGCATCTGGATAAGCCAAGCGTAAATTATTGCAAATGATACTGCTTACCAGCACATCGCCAATCATTTTTTGTTGTATAACTAGTATTTTCATAGTATAAAAAAACCTCCCTATTTGAGGGAGGAATGTACAATATTTTTATGAATTAATATTAAACCGCCACGTCATATTCTCTTAACGCATTATTCAACGATGTTTTCAAATCAGTTGAAGGTTTACGTGTACCAATAATCAATGCGCAAGGCACTTGAAAATCTCCTGCAGCAAACTTTTTAGTATAACTTCCAGGAATTACCACGGAGCGAGCAGGAACAAATCCTTTCATTTCTATGGGAGTTTCTCCAGTAACGTCAATAATTTTTGTTGAAGCAGTCAAGCAAACATTCGCACCAAGAACGGCCTCTTTTCCTACGTGAACTCCTTCGACGACGATACAACGAGAACCAATAAAAGCACCGTCTTCAATGATAACTGGCGCAGCTTGCAAAGGCTCCAGAACTCCACCAATTCCAACACCACCAGAAAGGTGAACGTCTTTTCCAATTTGTGCACAACTTCCTACCGTTGCCCAAGTATCCACCATTGTTCCAGAATCTACATAAGCACCAATGTTTACGTAGCTTGGCATCATAATTACACCGCTAGCCAAAAAAGCGCCATAACGGGCAGAAGCCCCAGGAACCACACGAACTCCTTTTTCGGCATAATCTCTTTTTAGCAACATTTTGTCGTTGTATTCAAAGATTCCCGCTTCCAATGTTTCCATTTTTTGAATTGGGAAATACAGAACAACTGCTTTCTTTACCCATTCGTTTACTTGCCAAGAATCTCCTTTTGGCTCGGCAACACGTAATTTTCCTGAATCTAATAATTCGATAACTGATCTAATGGCATCAGTAGTTTTTGTTTCTTGCAACAAAGCGCGGTTTTCCCAAGCTTGTTCTATTATGTATTGTAATTCGTTCATTTTGATAAAATTTTGAGCAAAGATAGGATTTTTAACCAAAAGCAAAAAGTCAATTCGAATCGAAAATGTTATATATTTGTACTTTAAATCGATTCATTATGGAAACCATTAGATTAGAATTTCAGCCCAAGATCAAAGCCAAAATTTTGGAATTATTGAGTACGTTTTCTTCGGATGAATTGAAAATCATCAAAGAAGATGAAAATTTTGTTAGGAATAAGGCAATGATTGAAAATGAGTTAGAAAAAATTAAGGATGGGTCAGCGGAATATTGTACATTCGAAGAGTTGGATAGCTACTTGGATGAAGTAATTTCAGAGTATGAAAATTAAGTTCACCGTCAAATTTAAATTTTTATTAGAAGATCAGGTTAGGTATATTTCAAAAGATAAGCCTACTGCTGCGAAAAAATTCAAAAAAGATTTACTTGTTAATTTGAAAAAAGATTTAAAATATCCATTTCATTATAAACAATCTATTTATTCAGATGATGAAAATGTACGGGATTATATTTTTAAAGGCTATACCATTGTTTATAGATTTGATATTGAAATTGAACTTGTTTCAGTTATAGCAATTTTGAAACATAGAAATTCATTTTAAAAAGAAAATTATGGAAACTATCACACTAGAATTTCAGCCCAACATCAAAGCCAAAATTTTGGAACTATTGAGTTCGTTCTCTTCGGATGAATTGAAAATAGTTCAGGAAAGGTCAACTTTTGAAGAAGAGAAAAGGATGCTTCAGTCCAGAGTTGATAAAATTAATGATGGAACTGCGGAGTATTCTACTTTTGAGGAACTAGATGTTTTACTTGAAAAAACAATATCAAAATATGAGGATTAAATTAACTATTGAATTTAATTATGATTTGAATGATATAGTTGATTTTATTTCAAAAGACAAACCTGTTGCTGCAAGGATATTCAAAATTGAATTAATAAAAAAAATACAAAAAGAGTAGAAACATCCTTTTCTCTTCAAAAAATCAATTTATTTTGAAGACGAGAATATAAGAGACTATGTTTTTAAAGGTTATACAGTTGTTTTTAAAGTTGATAATGACCTTGAACTTGTTATAGTTGTAGCGATTTTGAAACACAGAAATTCATTTTAAACAAATATTATGGAAACAATCAGATTAGAATTTCAGCCCAACATTAAAGCCAAAATATTGGAATTATTGAGTTCCTTCTCTTCGGATGAATTGAAAATAGTTCAAGAAAGGTCAACTTTTGAAGAGGAAAAAAGAGAACTTGAAGTTTGTGCAGCGGAAATTGACAATGGAACTGCCAAATTTGTTAGTTTTGAAGAACTAGATTCATTTCTTGAAGAAACTATTTCAAGATATGAAGATTAAACTAACGGAAAAATTTAAATATCAATTAGGAGATATTGTCATTTTTATTTCTAGAGACAAACCACTAGCCGCAAGGAAGTTTAAAAATGATTTGATCATAAAAATAAAAAATGATGTAGTAAATCCATTTCATTTCAAAAAATCTATTTATTTTAAAGATGAATCATATCGAGATTATGTTTTTAAAGGCTATACAACAATTCTTAAAGTTGATGTAAAACAAGAAATAGTTTATGTTATTGGTATCGTGAAACTCAGGAATTCATTTTAAAATGCCAAGAATACTCGCCATAGATTACGGACAAAAACGAACCGGCATAGCCGTTACCGATGAACTGCAAATTATCGCTTCAGGCTTGACGACGGTTCCATCTGCTACAGCAATTGCTTTTTTGAAAGACTATTTTTCTAAAGAAAAGGTAGAAGCAGTACTCATAGGCGAACCCAAACAAATGAACGGGCAACCATCAGAAAGCGCATCCATTATCAAAGGATTTGTAACACACTTTACCAATCATTTTCCAGATATGAAAGTCATTCGCGTGGACGAGCGTTTTACTTCTAAAATGGCTTTTCAAACAATGATTGACAGCGGATTGAGGAAAAAACAACGTCAGAACAAAGCATTGATTGACGAAATATCTGCAACTATAATGCTTCAGGATTATTTGACTCGAAAAATGTTTTAATTACTTCTTATATTTCCAATTCCATAATTTTCATTACTTTTGCGTCCAATTTTGATGTAAACACAATTTTTATATCATAAACTTAATTTTAATATTATAATGATTTTACCAATTGTAGGCTATGGCGATCCAGTGCTAAGAAAAGTAGGAGAAGTCCTTTCAGCAGAACATCCAAACTTGAAAGAAACTATTGCCAATATGTATGAAACGATGTATAATGCTTTTGGCGTGGGACTTGCAGCGCCACAAGTGGGTTTGAGCATTCGATTATTTGTAATTGACACTACGCCTTTTAGCGAAGATGAGGACTTGCCAATTGAAGAGCAACAACAATTAAAAGGTTTCAAACGTACTTTTATCAATGCCAAAATGGTGAAAGAAGAAGGAGAATTGTGGAGTTTTAATGAAGGTTGTCTCAGTATTCCTGACGTTCGTGAAGACGTTTATAGAAACGAAAAAATCACCATTGAGTATTGCGACGAAGATTTTAACGTGAAAACTGAAGTTTTTATCGGCTTGGTGGCAAGAGTAATTCAACACGAATATGATCATATTGAAGGGATATTGTTTACTGATTTGATTCCGTCACTTAAAAGACAATTGATTAAAAAGAAATTACAAAATATTATGGATGGCAAATCCAGACCTGATTACAGAATGAAATTTTGCAATAAAAAAGGAAGATAAAATAATTTACGAATTGGGATTTACGAATTAGAATGTTCATAAATAACCAAACAAGCGAATAATCAAATACACATTTATAAAAATGAATTTAGAAAAAATATTATCAATTTCAGGAAAGCCAGGTTTGTATGCATTAAAAGTTCAAACTCGTACGGGTTTTTTAGCGGAATCGTTAGTTGATGGAAAAAAAATCTCTGTTGGATTGAAAGTAAATGTAAGTTTATTGTCTGAAATTTCCATTTATACCGTTACTGAAGAAAAACCTTTGACCCAAGTGATGCGCAATATTGCTATAAAAGAAAATGAAGGTCCAGCTATTTCGCATAAAGAAGATAATGCGAAACTTGTGGCCTATTTTACTGAAATTCTCCCAGAATACGATTCAGAACGTGTATATCCTTCAGATATTAAAAAAGTCTTGAGTTGGTATAATTTACTGCAATCTAAAGGATTGGTTTCTAAAGAAGAGCCAATTAGCGAAATTTCTCAAGAGAACGCTGCAGATGCAATAGAAAGCGTCGTAGAAGAAGTTGTTTCTGAAAAAGTAGATTCTCCGACTAAAGAAAGCTAAACTAACGTAAAAGTAATTGACTTTCGATACTATATTTTAATCCTGTCACGATGTTTTCCTGACAGGATTTCTTATTTTTACACTAAACTAAAATACGATGAACTCCAAAAAAAACCAACTCCAAGCTTTTGAACGATTATTAATCATTATGGATGAGTTGCGCGAAAAATGTCCTTGGGACAAGAAGCAAACCATACAAAGTTTACGTCATCTGACCATCGAAGAAACCTATGAATTAGGCGATGCTATCTTAGATAATGATTTAAACGAAGTCAAGAAGGAATTAGGCGATTTACTATTACACATTGTTTTTTATGCCAAAATAGGAAGTGAAACCAATGATTTTGATATGGCAGATGTGTGTAATGAAATTTGCGAAAAACTTATACATCGTCATCCACATATTTACAGCGATGTTGTGGTTAAAGATGAGGAAGAAGTCAAACAAAATTGGGAAAAACTCAAACTCAAAGAAGGCAAGAAATCTGTTCTTGAAGGTGTTCCAAAAAGTTTGCCTGCATTAGTAAAAGCTAGTAGAATTCAGGACAAAGTTAAAGGTGTAGGTTTTGATTGGGAAGAACCGCATCAGGTTTGGGATAAAGTTCAGGAAGAATTACAGGAATTGCAAGTCGAGGTAGAAGCTGGAGACCAAGACAAAATGGAGTCAGAATTTGGCGATGTATTGTTTTCGATGATAAATTACGCCAGATTTTTAAATATAAATCCCGAAGATGCTTTGGAACGAACCAATAAAAAATTCATCAAACGATTTCAATATCTGGAAAGTAAAGTTGGGGAATTAGGCAAGCCATTGATGGATATGACCTTGGCGGAGATGGACATTTTTTGGAACGAAGCTAAAAAACTTTAGGCAACTTTAATCTGCAATTCTCCTAAGTTTGCCTATGTCTTTGATTACTATTTTTTTTCCTATTAATTCGATTAAGCCTAATTTATTAAAATCAGATAATAGACGAATACAACTTTCTGTGGCTGTTCCAATCATTCCTGCTAGTTCTTCTCGGGTAAGTTGGATAAGTAAGGAACCATCAGGGTTTTTTCCAAAATTTTCTTCAAGATAAATTAAAGTTTCAGCTAAACGTTCTTTTACTGTTTTCTGAGAAATAGAAACTAAATGATCGCTAGTCTCTTTCAAGTCACCGCAAATACTCTTCATTAAATTCCTTGAAAATTGGTTGTTTTGGTCAAACATTTGCAATACTTCACTTTTTGAAATAAAACAGACTTCCATATCTTCTATAGCTATAGCGCTTAAATTAGCGGGTTCTTCACTAATTAGGGTTCTTTGACCAAGTAATTCTCCTGCTTTAACTAATTTAACAATTTGATCTTTCCCGTTTGCACTTAGCTTTGAAAGTTTGCAAACGCGTATAGTAATACAATAAATACCATTCACCGTGTCTCCTTCTTCAAAAATGTATTCTCCTTTTTTTATAATATGTGAAGTTTTACATTCTGTAAGTCTTAGCAGCTCGCTTTTGTTGAGCGCTTTCAGAGAACTAAGTTCTCTTACGATACATTGTTCACATTTACTCTTATGAAAAATAAATTAATCGAGTTTATACAAATCTACAAAATGCTATGATAATTATCATATTCCTTTTTTGACATAAAAAAACCTCATTCTGATGCATTAGAATGAGGTTTGATCTCTATAAATTGTCCGTTTTAAACTTGATTTAAGCTTCTCAATTGTTTTAGTTTGTCTTTTAGAATCTCCATTTCCTCTTTGTGTTTTTCAATGTTTTTGCGTACTTCTAAAACAATTGAATTTTCTTTCTTTGCATTTCTTGTATTGGTAAAAAACTGGATGTTATTTTCCAATTGAAATATTTCATTCTTAATTTCTTCTATTTTACGCATCAAGAATATTTTCTCACCTTCTAATTTTCGGGTATCATTGTTCTCTGATAAATGATCCATTCTATTGGTGAAACGAATCATTTCACTATCTTTCTTGCTCAAACTCAATTTTTCGAATAGTACGTCTAGAATTTTGTTGAACTTTCCTTCAACATGTCTTCTTGCAAACGGAACTCTACCAAAGCTTTTCCAGGTTTCAATATGTAATTTTATAGCATCTAAATCGGTTTTATGATCACCAATTAATTGGAATTCTCTTAGCGTTTCTAAATATGCTTTCTTTTTGTCAAATGCTTCTACTTCTTCGGTGTTTTCCTCGTTTTTTTGTTCTTTTAATTTGTCAAAATAATGGTTGCATGCTTCCTTAAACTCGGTCCATATTTTATCAGAATATTTTCTTGGAACGTGACCTATTTGTTTCCATTCTTCTTGAATTTGTTTCATAATAGGAGTAGTCAAGGCAAAATCTGTACTTTCCTGTAATTCTTTTGCTTTGGCAACAAGCTCTATCTTTCGGGTCAAATTGCTGTTTTGATCTTTTTTAATGTCTTTGTAAAATGAATTTTTGAAAGAATTAAAATTTCTAACAGCAGTTTTAAATCCTGCCCAAGTATCTTCATTTACTTCAGAAGGTACTTTTCCGGCTGAGAAAAAAGCGGTTCTCAATGCTTCCACTTTTTCTATTTGTACTAGCCATTGCGAATGGGCATTCACTTTTTCGGTGGCCAAAACTTCAATCTTGGCAATAATTTCTTTTTTCTTCTCAAGATTCTCCAATTCAGTTCCTCTCAAGTTTTCAAACAAAACCTCGCGTTTGTCGTGCATTTGTTTCGTCAAATCGCTAAACTTGTTCCAGATTTCGTCGCGATGTTCTCTAGAAACTGGGCCTATATCTTCTTTCCAGATTTTATGTAAATCTTGTAATTCGCGGAATGCTTTATTAATGTCAGCCTCGTGAACCAGTTCTTCAACACGCGCTACAATTTTTTGTTTTTGCTCTAAATTGTGTTTAAAATCTTGGTCTCTCGCTTCTCTATCTAAGTGTAAATAGTCGTAGAAATTCTCTACGTGAAAATGATAATTGTTCCAAACGTGGTTGTATTTGTCCTTTGGAATTGGTCCCGCAGTTTTCCATCGTTCTCTTAAATCATTAAAATGTTTTAAGGTGTCTTTGATGTTTGCTTGAGGATTGATTAGCTCTTTTAATTCCTCAACAATAGCTAATCTGTTTTCCAAGTTTGCTATCAAATTCGTTTGCAAACTTTTGAAATGCGTATTTTTATTATCTCTGAATAAAGAGTAAAATTTGTCGAATTGTGTTTTTAATGGAGAATGATATTGAAATTCTTCTTTTGAATCCGTTTCAAGATCTTGGGATTCAGCAATAAATTCCTCTTTTTTCTCTTCTAAAAGATGGTGGTATTTTGCCAAAAATGATTTCTTGATTTCTTCAACGTGATCTTTTACAGACATCACTTTTTCATTGGTAACTAAATTTTTCAATTCTTCAACCAATAATTCTAACGATAAAGTATCATAATCCAGCATTGGAATGTCGTGACGTTCTTTTAGGGTTACGTCTTCGCTTTCGGCAGCATTTATATCGGCGATGGCATCGATAACGGTATTGTTATTCTGACTTGGTTCTCCGTCAGAAACAGTATTTATAGCTTCTTCGGCGAGTTCAGCGATTTCGCTATTGCTTGACTCTATGATTTCTAATTCGTCTGAAACTGGGGTCTCTATATCAATTAAAGTTT
>CAMDGJ010000050.1 GCA_945897545.1 Flavobacterium psychrophilum | reverse complement strand
ATATGCCCAAACTCGTGATCAGTAACTCCCCATAAATCTGCTCCTTTAGCTTTCCAACTGCAAAAAACTATCCCAGGATATTCCATTCCTCCCACAATACCTGCAACGTTTATTGCTGCTGGATAAGAATATTCAAACCATCGTTTTGAATAGTTTTCGATTGATGTTTTAGTATATTCTGTTGAACGACCCCAAGCTTCATTGCCATCACTTTCTATCGGGTAAGCGGAGATAGCAATCGATTTTTTTCCGCTTGGCAAATTAATTCTGGCTGCATCTATTATAAATGCTGCTGATGATGCCCAAGCGACATCACGAGCATTTTTCATTTTAAAACGCCAAGTTTTATTTGATTTTGCCATCGCATTGGCTGAAGCCAAAACTTCGTTACGAAGACGAATTAGTACGGTTTTATCACTTTGTGAAGCCTGTGAAAAACGCTTTTGCTGATCGACTGAATACACTTCTGTAGGATTTATCAATTCTCCTGAACAAACTACAAAATGATTGGAAGGAACTGAAATACTCACATCAAAATCGCCGTATTCCAAATAAAATTCAGAGGCTCCCAAATATGGATTTGTATTCCAACCTCTTATGTCATCGTATACGCACATTCTAGGATACCATTGTGCCACACTGAAAATTTTACCGTTTTTAGTTTCTAATATTCCCATTCGATCTGAACCTTGCTTTGGAGAAATAAAAGAAAAATCAATTTTAATGGTAACAACTCCGCTTTTAGATTTCAATTCTTGAGGAAGAAAAACCTGCATTCTGGTATCGATAATTCTGTATTTCAATTCCTTTTCAGTTGAAATTCCTTTACTTTTTGTGATAATTTTCACCGATTTTATCTTATGACCACCATCAAAAACTTGGCCTTGAGCTCCATTTCTGCTGCCGGTTACAGGAATAATCGCATTGCCACGAGAATCATCTTTAAATAAATTTTGGTCTAAATACATCCACAAAAAAGACATTTTATCTGGGCTATTGTTAGTGTAAGAAATAATTGCAGTTCCTGAGATTTCATTATTTACGTCATTTAATTTTGCAGTCAATGTATAATCTGCTCTATTTTGCCAATATTCAACACCAGGTTGGCCGCTTGCAGATCGGGTACTAGTTCCATTTTTTGAGTAAAAAAAGGGCCCAAAAGCATCATAATAATCGTACTTTGAAATTTGTTTAGAAATTGAAGAGGTTGCACTTTGTTGTGACCACACGTTTGAAATCGCCAATAAAAAAGCGAATTGAACTAAAGATTTGAAATGATAATTTTTCATTATATAAATTTATAACACAAATAAATGAAAAATATACTCAATCTTGAAAGTAAACTCAAACTTTTGACTAAAATTTATGAATTCTACAATAAGTGATTTTTATTTATTGAACATAAAAATTATGATTACATTTACATAACTAAAAATATTTCAAACACAATTAACTTCTATTTTGACTACAACAATTTCAAATTTGAATGTAAAGGCGCAAATTAAACATTTAGGTGCAGAATTATTTTCTCTACAAAATAACGAGAATAAAGAGTTCATTTGGGAGGGAAATGACGCATTTTGGGGGAAGCATTCTCCTATATTGTTTCCTATTGTTGGTACGCTTAAAAATAATATGTACTATTATCAAGGAAAAGAATACTATCTATCAAGACATGGTTTTGCAAGAGAAATGGAATTTCAATTGATCGAAAAGTCTGAAAATAGCGCCACATTTTCTTTGACTTCTTCGATAGAAACAAGAAGAGTATATCCTTTTGATTTTGAATTGCAAATTTGTTATTCGCTGGAAGAAAATAAATTAAACATTGATTACAAGATTATAAATAATAATGATTCAATATTACCTTTTTCTATTGGAGCGCATCCTGCTTTCGCTTTGTCAAAACCATTTGAAAGCTACGCGTTATCATTTGATCATAATGAAGTTTTAACGAGTTATGAACTTGAAAATGATTTACTTTCTGACACAACTGAAATTATAGAAATGACAGCTAATGAAGTTCCGCTCGCGTATTCATTATTTGAAAAAGATGCTTTAATTTTTAAGAAATTGGAGTCTAAAAGCATTACCATTTTAGAACATAAAAATCCAATGCTTCGTGTTCGATTTGACAATTTTCCGAATCTGGGAATTTGGACAAAAAACGATGCTCCATTTTTGTGCATCGAACCTTGGGTTGGCTATTCTGACACCATTCATTCATCAGGAAATATATTAGAAAAAGAAGGCATTCAACTTGTAGAAGCTCATCAATTAATACGGTATAATTTTAGTATCGAAATTTTATAAAATATGGTATTCAGAAATTTTGATCCGTTCCCGAATCTAGAAACCGAGCGTTTATATTTACGCCGCATTACGTACGAAGATGTAGACGAAATATTTGCACTTCGATCAAATGTAGAACTGATGAAATATATTCCAAAACCTCTGGTTAAAACTACAGCAGAAGCTTTGGCGCATATCGAAATCATTGATGAAAATATCGATACTCAGGAAAGCATAAATTGGGCTATAACTTTAAAAGGCAATCCAAAACTAATAGGGATTATAGGTCATTATAGAATGCAAACCGAGCATTTTAGAGCAGAAATTGGATATATGCTCCTACCTGAATATCACGGAAGAGGAATTATTACTGAGGCAATAAAAGTAGTCTTAAATTATGGCTTCGAAATAATGAAACTCCATTCCATTGAAGCAATCATTGATCCAGATAATTTTGCTTCAGAGAGAGCTTTACAAAAAAGTGGTTTTGTAAAGGAAGCTCATTTTAAAGAAAACGAATATTACAATGGAAGATTTTTAGATACTGCTATTTATTGCATTTTGAATCGACATTAAGTTATATTTTCTCGAATATAATTTATACTTTCGCCAAATACAAGTAATTTGGTAAAGCCAAAAGATTCATGAAACCGCAAAAACTTACTATGAAAAAACTTTTCGTTTTTACTTTCCTTTTAATTTCTATTATTTCTCAAAGTCAAACTTATATAAAAGGTAATGCTGCTACTGCTTTGGCTTTAATTCCAAATATCGGAATAGAAACCAGTATTGGAAAAAAATCTACATTTCAATTTGACATATTAGCTTCTTTTTGGAATTCAATCAATGGAAAACCATATGAATTTTATAGTTTCACTTCTGAATATAGATATCATTTCAAAGAAAAATACAATGGTTTTTATGTAGGAGCTAATGCTGGCTTCGACACGTTTAATGTTACCAAATGGAACTATTATGATATTGGAGTTTATCAAACGGGGGTTGGTTATACGATTGGTGCAACTATTGGTTATGAAAAAAAATTAAATGACCGATTTATGCTCGATTTTTTCTTGGGAGGTGGCACGCATCAGGGATTTTATCATAGCTATTATATTGAAACTGGGGATAGATTTGAACAAGATAAAGCCGTTGGACGTAACAAAAGCGGCGAATGGTTGCCTTATCGCGGAGGTATAATGATTTCGTATCGTTTAAATTAAAGTTTTGAAATTGTCTTAACATATAAATTTTCTACTTTTTTTCTTGCCCAATCTGTTTTTCTCAAGAAAGTCAAACTCGACTTTATACTTGGATTATCTGTAAAACATTTTATTTTTATCAATTCACTCAAAGTATCGAACCCATAATATTCAACAAGTTTCTCTAAGACCGTTTGAAGCGTAATTCCGTGAAGCGGATCTTTTGATATTGGCTTTTCCATATTGCAAATTTATGGCATTTTTATATATTTCTTTGGTGTTTCATACATTTGTATTTACATTTGCCATCCGATGCTAAAAACAATCAACATACTTAATAAAAGAGCCCGTTTCGACTATGAAATAATCGAGAAATTCAACGCAGGAATTGTTTTGGCAGGAACCGAAATAAAGTCCATTCGGCTAGGAAAAGCGAATATTACTGAGAGTTTTTGTGAATTTAGCGGTACTGAACTTTTTGCCATTAATACGTATATCGAAGAATATGCGTTTGGCAACCAATTTAATCATAAGGCCCGAAGCGAACGCAAACTTTTACTCAACAAGCGAGAATTAAAAGGCTTAGCGAGAAGCGTACAAGCAAAAGGTTTGACCATAGTTCCTTTAAAATTGTTTACCAACGAAAAAGGAATGGCAAAACTAGAAATTGGTCTTTGCAAGGGAAAAAAAACCTACGATAAACGCGAATCTTTGAAAGAACAAGATACCAAGCGTGATCTTGATCGAATAAAAAAATCCTTCTAAAATAATTTATTCAAATATTAATTTATTTGTGAGTCTTTTTCTGATTTTATTTTTATTTTTACTTTAGTTAAAAATTTAATAAATAAAATTATGAAAAAGTGTTTTATTGCATTGTCATTGATTTTCTTAGTAAGTTGTAGCAGCGGAACTGCAATTGTAAGTAGTTGGAGAGATCCTGAAGTAACTAATGCAAATGCCGAATTCAAAAAAATAATGGTCGTAGCTTTAGTAAAAGACGAAGCAACAAGAAGAGTAGCCGAAAATAGAATCGCCGCTATTGGACCTAAATTTAGTTCGTCTTATGCGATTATGAATGGTACTAATTTAGGTCTTACTAAAGACCAAAAATTAAAAATCCTCAAAGACGAAAATTATGATGCCGTAGTAACTATGCGATTAGTTGACACAATAAAAGAAACTAATTATGTTCCAGGCACAAATACTTCAATTTATTACGGAGGTTATGGCGGGATGTATGGAGGTTATGGAGGTTATGGAGGTTTTGGAGGCTGGTACGGAATGTATTCCCCTATTTATTCAGACCCAGGATATTACCAAGATACAACGAGCTATTTAGTTGAAACCAATGTTTTTTCCTTAAAATCCGATAAATTGGTTTGGACTGGAACTACAAAGTCTACAAGCGGAACAGATGTAGGACTATTGGTTGACAGCATCATTGCAACTGTCATAGAAGAAATGAAAAAAGATGGATTTGTTTCTAAAAAATAAATATTAAATTCTTAACAGATTTAAAATTTAAAAAATAATACTTAAAATTTTTAAGTATTATTTTTTTTATTTAAAATTATGACTAAATTTGTCAAGACAAAAATAATTTATATTTAAAATGAAAACACTACTCAAAAATGCAAGGGAACAAAAAGGATTAAAAACTAGAGAAGTGGCTCAACTTTTAGGAATCGATCAAGCTTTAATTAGCAAATTCGAAAATGGTTTTAGAAAACCTACTAAAGATCAAGTTATTAAATTAGCTTCATTATTAGGAATAGATTTTGAAACATTGATGGTTTCTTGGCTAAAAGAAAAAATTATTTATGAAATAGGCCAAGATGAATTTGCACTAAAAGCAATGAATATGGCTCGTGAGGAAATGGAAAACAGTTATGTAACCATCAAAAACACGCTCTCTAAAAACTTATTGTCTATTCTTAATGAAATAGATGCATTAAAAGTAAAGCTAGATCAATTTCGTCAATTTGACAGCCATCGAATTACTCAAGCTTTAGAGCTAGAATATACATTTGAAAGCAATCGTATCGAAGGAAATACACTTACACTTCGCGAAACTGATTTGGTCATCAACGAAGGTTTGACCATCTCAGGAAAAAGTATGCGAGAACATCTTGAAGCCATCAATCATCAAGAAGCCATTGCTTATATCAAACAATTGATGGAGAAAAATAATTCCTTGAATGAGCGAGAAGTGCTGGCTATTCACAATTTGATTCTTCGTGGAATTATGCCTGAAGATGCAGGGCGTTATCGCAGAGTTCAAGTAATGATAAAAGGAAGTTCCTTTATGCCGCCACAACCGTTTATGGTTTCAAAGGAAATGGAAGATTATTTTATTTGGTATGAAACCAATAAAAATGCTTTACATCCAATAGTCTTGGCAGCTGAACTTCACGAGCGTTTGGTAACTGTTCATCCGTTTATTGACGGAAATGGCAGAACTTCACGTCTGATAATGAATCTAATTTTGTTGCAAAACGGCTATGTAATTGCCAACATAAAAGGAGATTATGACTCTAGAATGAAGTATTACTCTGCTCTGGAAACTGCCCAAACCAAAAACAACAAGGAAGATTTTCTTTTGTTTGTTGCTCAAATCGAGAAAGAAAGTTTAGAGCGTTATCTTGAAATAATAGGTCAATAAAAAATCCCGTATAGTTCTAAAAAACGAGACGGGATTTTGTTTTAATTTTTATTTTCCAATAAAGGCACGAATTTAAAATCTCCGAACTCGTGTTTTTCAAACTGGGTTTCATTTTTTCGGATAAGTAAAGTCATAATTTGTATCTCCTCGCCAAGCGGAATAACTAGCCTTCCTCCTATTTTTAGTTGTGCCATCAAAGCTTGCGGGATAATTGGCGCACCAGCCGTAACAATAATACTGTCAAAAGGAGCGTGATCTGGCAATCCTTTATAACCATCCCCAAAAGAGAGATGTTTAGGTCTAATTCCTAATTTTGGCAACAAATTAAAGGTTTGTTTGAATAATTTATTTTGTCTTTCCACAGTATAAACCTTTGCTCCCATTACACACAAAACAGCAGTTTGATACCCTGAACCAGTACCTATTTCGAGAATTTTATGATCTTTTTTCACTTCCAGTAATTGAGATTGAAAAGCCACAGTATAGGGTTGCGAAATAGTCTGCCCTGCACCAATAGGAAAAGCTTTATCCTGATAAGCATAATCTTCAAAACTTGAATCTAAGAAAAGATGCCTCGGTATTTTATTGATAGCATCTAAAACACAAATGTCGATAATTCCCTTCTCTTTCAAAAGGGTTACTAATTGATTGCGAAGACCTTGATGTTTGGATGTATTATTCAAAATTTGGAGATAATTATTTTGGTAAAAATAACTTTAAAAATCCCAAAAATCAAATAACAAAATCTAAAACTTTAAACAGTAAACTTTAAACAGTAAACAAATAAATTATACATTTGTTAAAAATCATTTTTTATGTTAAAAGTCGGCGTTTTAGGTGCGGGGCATCTTGGAAAAATACATTTACGATTATTGCAACAATCCGAAAAATATGAATTGGTTGGATTTTATGACGAAAACCAAGAAAATGGAGAGAAAGTTGCCAATGAATTTGGTTACAAACAATTCTCTACAATAGCTAGTTTGATTCACGCTGTTGACGTGATTGACATCGTAACACCCACGCTTTCGCATTACAAATGCGCCAAAGTTTCCATTAAATCAGGAAAACATGTTTTTATTGAAAAACCAATTTCAAATACCGTTGCCGAAGCCGAGGAAATTATTGCCTTGGCAAAGGAATATAATGTTAAAGGTCAGGTAGGTCACGTCGAAAGATTCAATCCTGCATTCAAGGCGACGAAAGATATGATCGAAAATCCAATGTTTATTGAAACACATCGTTTGGCAGAATTCAATCCTCGAGGGACTGATGTCCCGGTGGTTCTCGACTTGATGATTCACGATATTGATGCTATTTTAAGCGTTGTAAATTCAAAAGTAAAATTGATAAATGCTAGTGGTGTATCAGTAATTAGCGACACTCCTGATATCGCCAATGCACGAATTGAGTTCGAAAATGGCTGCGTTGCCAACTTAACTGCCAGTCGAATTTCGATGAAAAATATGCGAAAATCACGTTTTTTCCAGAAAGATGCGTACATCTCTGTAGATTTCTTAGAGAAAAAATGTGAGGTTGTAAAAATGAAAGATGCTCCTGAAACTCCGGGTGATTTTGACATTATTCTACAGAATGCCGAAGGTGTAAAAAAACAAATCTACTTTTCGAATCCTGATGTCGAGCAAAACAACGCCATTCTCGATGAATTGGAATCTTTTGCAGATGCCATTAATACTGACACAACTCCTGTTGTAACATTGGAACAAGCAACAGAAGCATTAAGAGTTGCTTACCAAATTATTGATTGTTTTAAGAAATAGTTTTTGTTCAAATCATTCTATCAAATAATATGAAAATAATAGCCGTAATCGGAGCAGGAACAATGGGCAACGGAATTGCGCATACTTTTGCACAATGTGGTTTCGCCGTAAAACTAATCGATGTTTCTGAAAAATCATTGGACAAAGGAATGGCAACTATTGCCGCTAATTTAGACCGAATGGTCGCCAAAGGAACTATTACCGAACAAGATAAAGCAAGAACAATTACTAACATTATCACTTACACTGACATTAAAGATGGCGCGGTCGGGGTAGATTTAGTTGTTGAATCAGCCACCGAAAACGTAGAATTAAAACTCAATATTTTTAAGCAATTGAACGAATTTTGTTCGCATAATACAATTTTGGCAACCAATACTTCTTCTATTTCTATTACGCAAATTGGAGCTGTTGTGGCTCATCCGGAACGCGTTATCGGGATGCACTTTATGAATCCGGTGCCCATTATGAAATTAGTCGAAATCATTCGGGGTTACAACACGAGCGATGAAGTAACCAAAATTATTATGGATTTAGCTGAACAGCTAGGTAAAACTCCAGTAGAAGTCAATGATTACCCTGGCTTTGTTGCCAATAGAATTTTGATGCCAATGATAAACGAAGCCATCGAAACTTTATACAACAAAGTGGCTGGCGTTTATGAAATTGACACCGTGATGAAACTTGGAATGGGACAGCCGATGGGACCTTTACAATTAGCTGATTTTATAGGATTAGACGTTTGTTTAGCCATTTTGAACGTGATGTACGATGGTTTTAAAAACCCAAAATATGCTCCTTGTCCTTTATTAGTGAATATGGTAAGTGCCGGAAAATTAGGAATAAAATCGGCTGAAGGTTTTTATGATTATAGTGAAAGTAAAAAAGCAGAAAAAATCTCGAAACAGTTTATATAAAATGTCAATAACACAAAAACTCCTCAAAATAAAATCCACATTACCTTCAACAGCAACCCTCGTTGCAGTTTCAAAAACCAAACCAATTTCTGATTTGCTGGAAGCTTACGATGCAGGTCAACGCATTTTTGGAGAAAACAAAATCCAGGAAATGGCCGAGAAATGGGAAGCAATGCCAAAAGATATTGAATGGCATATGATTGGTCACGTTCAGACAAATAAGGTCAAATTTATGGCACCCTTTGTGAGCCTGATTCACGGAGTTGATAGTTTGAAATTACTTCAAGAAATCAACAAACAAGCTAAAAAAAATAACAGAACAATCGACTGTTTACTACAAATGTATATCGCCGAAGAAGAAACAAAGTTTGGTCTTGACGAAAAAGAATTGGATGAGATTCTTCAGTTCATTCAGAACGACAAAAACGAAATGAAAAACATTCGAGTTGTGGGATTAATGGGAATGGCAACATTTACAGACAATCAAACCCAAATTGAGAAAGAATTCACACGTTTAAAATCAATTTTTGATACAACTAATCAACTTCTAACTTCTAACTTCCAACTTCTAACTTTATCTATGGGAATGTCCGGCGATTATCAACTCGCAATTGGATGCGGAAGCACAATGGTTCGGATAGGAAGTAGTATCTTTGGAGGACGATAAAAGCCCCTAACCCCCGAAGGGGAATCAAATAATATGAAAAAAAATATTTTTATTAACGTTTATAATTCCCCCTTCGGGGGTTAGGGGGCTGATGTACGCAATACTTGACATAGAAACCACTGGAGGACAATTCAACGAAGAAGGAATTACCGAAATTGCCATTTACAAATTTGACGGTCACGAGATTGTCGATCAATTCATTAGTTTGGTTAATCCAGAGATTCCGATTCAACCTTTTGTGGTAAAATTGACTGGCATCAATAATGAAATGCTTCGCTCTGCACCCAAGTTTTTTGAAGTAGCCAAACGCATTATAGAAATGACTAATGACAGTGTTTTGGTAGCTCACAATGCGGATTTTGATTATCGCATTCTTCGCACCGAATTTCGTCGTTTAGGCTATGATTTTAATGTAAAAACACTTTGCACAGTAGCATTGTCTCAAAGATTATTGCCAGAACAACCTTCGCATAGTTTAGGAAAATTAGTTCGTGCATTAGGAATTCCAATGGCGGACAGACACCGCGCTAGCGGTGATGCAATGGCAACTGTCAAATTATTCAAAATGCTCCTAGACAAAGACTTGAATAAAGAAATTGTCAAAGAACATATCAAATTTGAAATCCAAAAAGGAATAGCTCCAAAATTGATGGATATTATAGCCAGTTTGCCTTCAAGAACCGGTGTTTATTACATTCATAACGAAAAAGGAAAGCTAATTTACATTGGCAAAAGCCGCAACATAAAAAAACGCATCAATCAGCATTTTACAGGAAGTACTAATAAATGTAAAAAAATTCAATCCGAAGTTTATACCGTAACCTACGATGAAACTGGCAGCGAACTCATTGCGTTGCTGAAAGAAAGCGAGGAAATAAAAATCAACAAACCTATGCTTAATCGGGCGCAAAGAAAGAGTATTTTTCAGTTTGCGCTGTATGCTGAGAAAGATGAAAAGGGCTATTTGAATTTAAATTTGCAAAAAGCAGATGGTCGAAAAAAGGAAATCACCTCTTTTGCGTCCTTGCAAGAAGCCAAAAATGCCTTGTTCAGAATTACATCACATTACCATTTGTGCCAAAAATATACAGGATTGTACATCACTAAAAATGAATGTTTTCAGTACAAAATAAAAGAATGTGACGGTGCTTGCATCGGTATTATTTCACCCGAAGAATATTACGAGAGAGTCCAAGAGTTCATAACTAAAAACAGCTTCGAGGACAACAGTATGATACTTGTCGATAAAGGTCGAAATAGTGGCGAACACAGTGCCGTTTTGATAGAAAACGGAATTTACAAAGGTTACGCTTTTTATGATTTGAATCACCAAATTACCCATATCGAAATCCTAAAAAATATCCTTATCCCCATGCAAAACAATCGCGACACACGAAATATTATTCAAGCTTACATCCGAAAAAGTAAAACCTTGAAAATAATAAAATTTTAATTTTTTTTGAAGCTATTTCCAGCTCTACACTGCAACTCCTCGTTGTTCAAGCTGTTTTTCTAAGGCATAAAAGGAGCTTCCTTTGGTCGCTCTTTTACACCAAGAAAAACTAACTTTCACCACTGCGGGGTTTCCGTTTCCACCTGCCCGACGGCAGGCGGGTCTGGGCTATAAAATATGAAGTATTTAATTACCATCGTTGGACCAACAGCTATAGGAAAAACTTCCTTAAGTATTGCTTTGGCACAACATTTCAATAGCGACATTATTTCCTGCGACAGCCGACAATTTTTCAAGGAAATGCAAATCGGCACTGCAGTTCCCACCAGCAAAGAATTAGCTGGGGCACAACACCATTTCATCCAAAACAAATCTATTTTCGAAAATTATACCGTTGGTGATTTCGAAAAAGATGCTATTTCAAAACTAGATGAATTATTCTTATTAAACGATTATGTAGTAATGGTTGGCGGCTCAGGATTGTATGTTGATGCCGTTTTAAAAGGTTTCGATGATTTTCCAGAAATTGATTCCTCCGTTCGGGAGGAAGTTACTTCTAACTATGAAAAATCAGGAATTGAATATTTGCAAACCGAATTAGAAAAACGAGATCCAAACTATTTTGAAGTCGTTGCTAAAGAAAATCCACAACGTATGATGCGCGCTTTAGAAGTTTGTATTGGAAGCGGAACACCGTATTCTTCTTTTTTGAATCAAAAGAAAAACACGCGCAACTTCACCCCTATCCTCATTGGTTTAGGGGCTGAAAGAAGCGTAATTTACGACAGGATCAACCAGCGTGTAGATATAATGATGAACGAAGGTTTATTAGCTGAAGCTAAAGATTTATTTCCTCACAAAAATTTAAATGCATTACAAACCGTGGGTTACAGAGAGTTATTTAGTTATTTTGAAGGAGAAATTTCATTGGAATTCGCTATTGAAGAAATCAAGAAAAACACCCGACGATTTGCTAAAAGACAACTCACTTGGTTTAAGCGAAATGAAGACACAAATTGGTTTGATTATTTGACAGCTAGCAATGAAATCATTAAAAGTATCAATGAGAATAGCAATGGCAAAATCTAATTTCTAACATCTAATTTCTAACTTCAAAATGCCAATTTCAGCAAACTTCACATCTATATTAAGCAAAGATTGGGAAATCAATTTTACCCAATGTATGCCAAACGGGTATCTAAAATACACGGATTTATGCAACATTTTGCAATTGACGGCTGCAGCACATTCAGAACTTGGTGGCATCAGTTTTTCGGATATGCAGGAATTTGCCCAAGCTTGGGTTTTGAGCAGAATGCGAGTTGAAATCACAGCATTACCCAAATGGAAAGATGTTGTAACTGTAAAAACGTGGATTAACACACTCGAAAATTCCCGTTCCGTGCGTGCTTTAGAAATGTATGTCAACGGAAATAAGATTGTGGGTTGCGAAACATTTTGGGCCGTCTTCAACACAAAAATTAGACGGCCTGAAGCATTGGCTTTGCCATTCAAACATTTCGAATTGTATCCGGAACAAAAGGCAACCCTAGAAACATTTTCTAAAATAAATTTAAACAAGGAAAAAGAATCACTATTTGAAAAAATTGTCGTTCTATCTGATCTAGACATTGTAAATCATGTAAACAATGTGAAATACTTGGAATGGTGTATCGATCTTGTAGATGAAAAATTAATTTTAAATCAAAAAATAGAAAGTTTCGAAATGAATTTTATCAAGGAATTATCGCTGAAAGAGGATGTTACAATTCACGAACATTTGACACTGGATAAGATGATTTTTAGCATTACAAAAGAAGACATAACCTGTTTCGCCTTGCAACTTAATTTAAAATAAAAAAAGGTTCCAATTTCTTGGAACCTATTGTTTTTTATGCTAGAACTTTATTTTTCACAATTAATCTAAAACCTTCTCCGTGAATGTTAAGAATTTCTACATTTGCGTCAGGCTTGAGATATTTTCTTAATTTTGCGATATAAACGTCCATACTTCGAGACGTAAAATAGTTATCGTCTCTCCATATTTTAGTTAAGGCCAATTCTCTAGGCATTAAATCATTCTCGTGAAGAATCAACATTTTTAGTAATTCGTTTTCTTTTGGAGACAACTTGACAGGTTCTTCATTACTAAAAGTTAAAAATCGCAATTTTGAATTCAAGTGAAACTCGCCAATTTTAAATTCAAATTGAACTGGTTCTGCTTTTAAAGTCGAGGCTTTTCGTAGAATTATGGCTCTAATTTTCATCAGCAAAACTTCTGAATCAAATGGCTTGTTTAGATAATCATCGGCACCAGCCTTATATCCTTTTAATACGTCTTCTTTCATTGATTTTGCAGTCAAGAAAATAATTGGCACTTCTTGATTTTTTTCTCTGATTTCTTTCGCTAATGTATATCCATCTTTATAAGGCATCATCACATCCAAAATGCACAAATCATAAGTATCTTTTTTGAATTTTTCAAAGCCTTCCATTCCGTTTTTTGCCAAAGTGACGTCAAAATCATTCAACATCAAATAATCTTTTAGAACGGCCCCAAAATTTAGGTCGTCTTCGACTAAAAGAATTTTTTTATTTACATTTTCCATGTTTTTAATTTATTAATGGTAATTTAATTATGAAGGTACTGCCTTTGCCCTTCTCGCTTTCTATATAAATTTGACCGTTATGGTCGTCAACAATTTTTTTCACATAAGCCAAACCTAATCCGTGGCCTTTAACATCGTGTATATCTCCAGTATGTTCTCGATAGAACTTTTCGAAAACTCGTTTCTGGGCTACCTTACTCATCCCAACTCCATTATCCATCACTTTAATAATAACGAAATCTTTTACGTTTTCTGTGATGACATCAATTTTAGCAGCAGTTGG